>JAYUYE010000558.1:0-4120 GCA_043752985.1 Myxococcales bacterium | reverse complement strand
GGGATACAACCGGCCCCCTACGTAGGAGCCATCAGAGAACACATGCACATCTGTGACGTCACGCTATGAACGGTCGACCGCCCGGACGTTTCGACCGCCGCCGCCCCGAAGCGGGCCTGCGCATCAATCACCGTATTCGCGTCCCGGAGATCCGGGTCATCCTCGAGGAAGAGCAGCTCGGCATCATGCCGACGCACGAAGCGCTCCGGCTCGCCGAGGAGAAGGGTCTCGATCTCGTCGAGATCTCGCCGCGCGCATTTCCTCCTGTCTGCCGGATCATGGATTACGGCAAGTACAAGTACGAGGAAGCGAAGAAGAAGCAGCAGGCTCGCAAGCGCGCTTCGACGGTCGAGACCAAGGAGATCAAGTTCCGCCCGAAGACCGAGGGCCACGACATGGACTTCAAGGTGAAGCACATCCGTCGGTTCCTCGAGGGTGGCAACAAGGTCCGGCTCGCGGTCGTGTTCCGCGGTCGCGAGATCACGCACCCGAAGACCGGCATGAACGTGCTCAATCGCGTGGTCGAGCTGTGCTCGGACATCGCGACGGTCGAGGCGACGCCGAACATGGAAGGCCGTCGCATGATCATGGTGATCGCGCCGAAGCCCGGCGTGGTCCGCAAGGCACAGGAGGCCAAGAAGGCCGCTGCAGCTCAGGCGCAGGCAGCGCTGGCGGTCAAGAAGGACCAGCCGGGCAAGCAGGCACCGGCCGTCAACGAGCCCGATGACGACGATGATCTCGACGAGGATCAGATCAACGCCGATATCGACGAGGATGACGACGACGATGAGGCCGAGGGCGATGCGCCTCCGGCCGACGACGCCCCTCCCGCGTAGTCCGCGGCGGTCGGGTGGAGCGGAGTCGACGCCCAGTGGGGGCGATCGGCTCCGTATTCGCGTTCTTCGCCGGGACGCTGCTGTAACGATTACAGCCAGTTCACTGCGGATCTGCACCGTCCGACGTCAACCCTGCAAAGGGGCGCGAAAGCTCTTGTCTCTTTGGCGCCGCTGCGGCATAAGTGCCACCCTCCGTACGGCGGAACTAGCCATGCCCAAGGTAAAAACTCACTCCGGCGCCAAGAAGCGGTTCTTCCGCACTGCGTCCGGCAAGTTCAAGTTCGCTCATACTTACAAGCGCCATCTCCTCACGGGGCGGCCGAAGAAGATGAAGCGTCAGGCGCGTCAGACCGGCATCGTGCCGCCGGCGCACCATCACCAGATCGAAAAGCTGCTTCCGTACAAGGACTAGTTGCCATGCCCCGCGCTAAACGAGGATTCAAAGCCCGCCGCCGTCGTAACCGTGTGCTCAAGGCGGCCAGTGGCTTCCGCGGCAAGCGGAACAGCTGCCACGCCGTCGCCAACGAGGCGGTTCAGCACGCGTGGATGCACATGTACCGGTCTCGCAAGGTCCGCAAGCGGGACTTCCGCTCGCTCTGGATCATGCGCATCAACGCCGCGTCGCGTGTGCTCGGTCAGAGCTACTCGAAGTTCATTGGCAAGCTGAACGGCGCGAACATCCAGATCAACCGCAAGATGCTCGCCGAGATCGCGATCAGCGACCCGGTAGCGTTTCAGGCGATCGCAGCGGGTTAGAGAGCTTCGCTCTATCGCAAGATGGCGGCGGCTCGCGAGAGTCGCCGTCGTTTTCATTTTCGGTCGTTTTCGGAGTCCATGCAATGAGCGCTGCCGAGCTGATCGCGAACCTCGAACGTCTCAAGGACGAGTTCCACACGGCGATCGAGCCGCTCGCCGACGAGCAGGCCATCCGCGCCGCGCAGGCGCAGTTCCTCGGCAAGAAGGGCAAGGTCTCCGACGTCATGAAGGAGCTGTCCAAGCTCCCTCCGGCGGACCGGCCGACCGTCGGCGCTGCCGTCAACACGGTCAAGCAGTTCATCGAGCACATGGTCACGCGCCGGCTCGATGCGCTCGCTGAAGTCGCGGCGAAGGTGGACCTGACGCGCACGTTCGACGTCACGCTGCCGGCGCGCCCGGTGCCGGCAGGTCACCTCCACATCCTGACCCAGGTCCGGCGCGAGGCCGTGCAGATCTTCAGCGAGCTCGGGTTCGTCGTCGCCGATGGCCCACAGATCGAGACCGACTGGCACACGTTCGAGGCTCTCGCGATCCCGAAGGATCACCCCGCGCGCGACATGCAGGACACGTTCTACATCTCCGAGGAGATCGTCCTGCGCACGCACACGAGCCCGGTCCAGGTGAGGACCATGCTCACGCAGTCGCCGCCGATCCGGATCGTCGCGCCGGGGCACGTCTATCGCCGCGATGACGACCCGACGCACTCGCCGATGTTCACTCAGCTCGAGGGGCTCGCGGTCGATGAGGGCATCTCGTTCGCCGACCTCAAGGGCGTGCTCATCCACTTCGTGTCGCGGTTCTTCAATCGCGACCTCACGGTGCGCCTGCGACCGAGCTACTTCCCGTTCGTCGAGCCGGGCGCGGAGATCGACATGCAGTGCAGCTTCTGCATGGGCAAGGGGTGCCGCCTGTGCAAGGGCACTGGCTGGATCGAGATCGGCGGCGCCGGCATGGTCGACCCCGACGTGTTCGCGCAGTGCAAGGTCGACTCGGAGAAGTACACCGGGTTTGCGTTCGGCATGGGGCTCGAGCGGATGGCGATGCTTCGCCACGACATCACCGACATCAAGTTCTACTACGAAGGCGACCTGCGCTTCCTGGAGCAGTTCTGACATGAAGGTCCTGTGGAGCTGGCTGCTCGAGCTGTGCGATTTTGATAAGCAACCGACGGTCGAGGAAGGCGCGCGCGCGTTGACGCGTGCCGGCCTCGAGATCGAAGGCATGACAGATCTCGGCGCGGCGTTCTCGGGCGTCGTCGTCGCGCAGGTCGTCGGCAAGAAGCCGCACCCGCAGGCGGACAAGCTGACCCTCGTCGACGTGATCACCGAGCGTGGCGGCATCGCGACCCAGGTCGTGTGCGGAGCGCCGAATGTTCCCGAGCCGGGCAAGCGCGTGCTGTGGGCGCAGATCGGCGCCACGCTGCCTGGCGGGCTCACGCTCGCCGCCAAGCCGGTCAAGGGCATCGTGTCGCCCGGCATGTTGTGCGCCGAGGACGAGCTCGGGCTTGGCGACGATCACGGCGGGATCATCGTGCTCGCCGACGACGATCTGACGGCACTCGGAGCACCGGCGCAGCAGGCGCTCGGGCTCGCGGACTGGATGCTCGAGATCAACGCGCCGGCGAACCGCGGTGACGTGCTCGGTCACCTCGGTGTTGCGCGCGAGCTCGTCGCGATGTTGCGCGGTCGCGTCGTGCTGCCGGATGTGGATCTCGCGGCGCATCAAACCGGAGACACGCCGAAGCTCGAGATCTCGATCTCCGACGGCGATGCAGCCCCGCGCTACACCGCGCGCGTGATCGAAGGTGTCCGCGCGGGGCAGGGCACCCACGCGCTCGCGCGGCGGATCGCGCAACGCCTGCGTGGCGTCGGCGTGCGCCCGATCTCGAACCTCGTCGATGTCACGAACTACGTGATGTTCGAGCTTGGTCAGCCGCTGCACGCGTTCGATGCCGACACGTTGACCACCGGCGTGGTCGGCGTCTCGCACGCCGCCGATGGCGAGAAGTTCACCACGCTCGACAAGGTCGAGCGGACCCTCGTGCTGGGCGACCTTCTGATCCGCGACGGCCAGCGCGGCATCGCGCTCGCCGGTGTGATGGGCGGGCTCGACACCGAGGTCACGGACAAGACCACGCGCGTGCTCCTCGAGAGCGCGAGCTTCCGACCGCTGACCGTGCGCCGCACCGCGCGCCGGCTCGGCCTGCACTCCGAGGCCTCGCATCGGTTCGAGCGCGGCGTGGATCCAGAGCTCGCCTCGCTCGCATCCGCACGCGCCGCGCGCCTGATCTGTCAGGTCGCGGGGGGCACCGTTCGCGGTGCGCTCGTCGACGCCTATCCGAACAAGCCGGTTCCGCCGACGATTCCGGTCCGGCTCGCGCGCGTGCGTCTGGTCGGCGGTGTCGCGATCGATGGATCGACCTGCCGCGATGCGCTCGAGCGACTTGGCTGCGTGGTCATCGGAACGGGCGACACGTTTGATGTCACGCCGCCATCGTGGCGCACCGATATCACGCGCGAGGTCGATAT
>JAYUYE010000557.1:0-4121 GCA_043752985.1 Myxococcales bacterium | reverse complement strand
CCGCTCCGGCGCGGCGGATTCCCGTCAGCGTTTCCATCACGATCCGCTCCCTGTCGATCCAGCCGCGCTCCGCAGCCGCCTCGATCATCGCGTACTCGCCGCTGACGGCGTATGCCGCGATCGGAAGGTTGACCTCGTCGGAGACCGCGCGGATCACGTCGAGGTACGCGAGCGCCGGCTTGACCATCACCATGTCGGCGCCTTCGGCGGCATCCATCGATGCCTCGCGCACGGCCTCGGCGACGTTGCCATAGTCCATCTGATGGCCTCGGCGATCGCCGGACTGCGGTGCGGAGTCGACCGCCTCGCGGAACGGCCCGTAGTACGCGGACGCGTACTTCGCCGAATACGCCAGGATCGCGACCTGATCGAAGCTCTCCTCGTCGAGGCTCTCGCGGCACGCGCCGACGAAGCCGTCGAGCATGCCCGACGGCGCGACGACGTCGACGCCGGCCTTTGCATAGCTGACGACGGTGCGCGCGAGGTTCTCGAGCGACGCGTCGTTGTCGAGCTCGCCCTCGTGGAGGACACCGCAGTGGCCGTGGTCCGTGTACTCGCAGAAGCAGGCGTCGGCCATGACGACGAGCTCGGGACGCGCCTTCTTGATCGAGCGGATCGCCTTCTGGACGATGCCGGATTCCTTCCACGCCTCGGAGCCGACCGCATCCTTGCGCTCGGGGATCCCGAACAGCAGCACGCTCGGGATGCCGAGGTCCGCGGCGCGCGACGCCGCATCGGTGGCTTTCTCGACGGAGTAGTTGAACTGCCCCGGCAACGAGCCGATCGGCTTCTCGACGCCGGAGCCTGGCACGACGAACAGCGGGTACACGAAGTCGTCGACGGACAGCCGGGTTTCGCGGACCATCCGGCGCAGGCCGGCCGTTCGCCGCATCCGGCGCGGCCGGTAGTCGGGGTAATTCATCGCCTTGGTGGATACACCGCCGCGATGGCGTTGGCCAAGCCTTCGGGCGTCGGCGTGGTCGCAACCGCGACGGTTGCCACGCCCGCCTCGCGCAGCACGGCGGCCGTGGTGTCTCCGATCGCGGCGAACGTCGTGGTCAGCTCGGCGAGCGGATCGACGAGCGCGGCCAGCGCGGCGACCTGCGACGGTGCAAACACCACGCAGACGTCGGCGGTGCCGGTGAGGAGCAGATCGAGGCCGCGAGCCAGCGCAGGATCATCGGGCGGAGACGCGACCGTACGATAGACGGCGACATCGTCGACGGTCGCCCCCGCGGCACGCAGGATCGCCATCGCTTCCTCGCGGCCATCCTCGGCGCGCGCCACGAGGACGCGCCGGCCATCGAGCACACGCTCGGCGATCATCGCGTGAGCGAGCGCGGCGCCGTCGTGCGCGCCCGGCGGATGGATCGCGAAGATCCCGCCCTGGGTGAGTGCGCGAAGCGTCGCAGGCCCGACCGCCCAGACCTCCGGGAGCGTGGGGCGAATGCGTGCCCGGTTCACCGCTTCGACGAGCGCGGCCGCGCCACGAGCGCTCGCGATCAGGATCGCCGCGTGCCCTCCAGCCTCGAGCGCGCGCGCGAGCGCACCTGGATCGCGCGGTGGCTCGGTCCGCGTCAGCGGCATCGCGACGATCTCGAGCCCGATCGCGGCCAGCGCCGAGACGTACGCCGAGCTGGCGTCGAGCTCGCGCGTGAAGACCGCATACGGCATTCCCGCATCCTACCCGGCACTGCGAGCATCTGGCACGCCGCGTGCTCAACTCCGACCGTGGCCATCACGCACAGCCCCACCCCGCTGCCATATCCGGCACCGCGCGCTCGCCGCGGGTCCGGCACTCACGTCGATCGCGACCTCGAACGGGTCCAGCGGTTCGCCAAGATCCTCGACCAGCGCTTCCTCGATCCCGTGATCGGCCTCGTCCTGCCGGGCGCCGGCGATCTGATCGGCTCGATGCTCGGCATGTACACGATCGTGCTCGCAGCCCGCCGCAAGATGTCGGCGGTGATCATCGCTCGCATGTTGATGAACCTCGCGCTCGACGCCGCGATCGGCATCGTCCCGTTCGTCGGTGACCTCCTCGATCTCGGGTTCAAGGCGAACACGAAGAACGTCGCCCTGCTGACCGAACGGGCGGAGGCTGGAGGCCGCGCGACGAAAAAAGACTGGCTGTACGTCGTCGGTGCCGCCCTCGCCTTCGTCGCAATCGTCAGCCTCTCGATCTACGCCGTGGTGTCGCTGGTCCGCGCGATCGTGTGACGTGTTAGGTTTTCGCGGTGCGCTGGCCGGTCCTGCTAATGTGCGTGATCACCGCTTGCTCGAACGCGCCCAAGCGCGATGACGCAGCGACCATCCCGCCGGCTCCGCCGGGCGCCGCTGGCGCCGAGCCGCTGGTCGCGATCGCGACCCCGCAAGGTGAGGTCAATGTCACCGTCGAGGTCGTCGCGACCCGGCCCAAGATCGAGCGCGGCCTGATGTTCCGCGAGCACCTCCCGACCGACGGCGGGATGCTGTTCCTGATGGGTGGCGAGACTGATCACACCTTCTACATGCGCAACACACTCATTCCGCTCGACATGATCTTCATCACGAAGGACATGACCATCGCCGGGATCGTGGAGCGGGCCGAGCCCCGGACCGAGACCTTGCGCAGCGTCGGCGCACCGTCGCTCTACGTGCTCGAGGTCAACGGCGGCTGGACCGCGGCGCACCAGGTCAAGCCCGGGGCCAAGGTGAGATTCCTCCGGGTAACGCCGTAGCCGTAACGTTTGTCACGTCGGCCCGCGGGGCGTTGCGCTTATTGTGCGGGCGCGGGGTTTTGCGATAGAACCCTGCTCAGTCATTAGCCCAGGGGAGACATATGCTTTCGATCCGTCCGTTCCTACTCGCAGCCCTTTCTCTGTCGTTCGTTGCCTGCGGTGGCGATGACGGCGGCACCGTGACCCCGGAGGGCGAGCACTATCAGTACGTCGGCAAGAAGGTCTCCGTTCCGACGAACAACAACCAGGCGCGCGAGTTCGGCCTGGACCTCAACGGTGACAAGACCGTCGATAACCAGCTCGGCATGGTGCTCGGCACCCTCGCCACGATGGGCTTTGACATCCAGGCCACGATCGACGAGGCAGTCGCCAAGGGCAGCATCATCCTGCTCGTCGACTTCCAGACCCCGGACCCAACCTTCCAAAGCTCTTCGGCCTCCGGCCTCAAGGTTCTCCTCGGCGACACGCCGACCCCGGCCGCCTGCAACACCGGCGAGACGTACTGCACCACGGCGGTCCCGCCGGTGTGCATGGGCTGCCAGCGCCACCTCAATGGCTCGGGCGCGTTCACCATCAAGGTCGGCGACGTCGACGCTCTCGGTGGCAAGATCATCAACGGCACGTTCACCGGCGGCCCCGGCGATCTCTCGCTCCAGATCGCGCTCGGCGGCACCACCGCCATCCAGCTCGACCTGATCGGCGCGCGCGCCAAGGCTTCGGGCTTCAGCGCCACCGGCATCACCAGCGTGATTCTCGCCGGCGCGCTCACCGAGGATGACCTCAACACCAAGGTCATCCCGGCGATCGCCATGCAGATCGCGCCCGTCATTGCGCGTGACTGCACCGCGCTGACCAGCCCGCCCGCGTGCGGCTGTACGGCCGGCTCGACCGGCAAGACCGTCCTCGACCTGTTCGACGGCGGCGTCCCCGGCTCGATGAAAGACTGCGCGGTCTCCGTCGAGGAGATCAAGCAGAACAGCCTGATCCAGAGCCTCCTCGCCCCGGACGTCACGATCGGTGGCCGCAAGGCGCTATCGCTCGGCATCAAGGTCGAAGCCGTCAAGGCGACCTTCCCCGCGCAGTGAGCTGACGCGTTCGTGAGGACGGACGAGGCCACGCGGTCTCGTCCGTTTTTTTTCGGCCCTTTCGGCCTGCTCCCACGTCCTTTTTTTTTCGGCCCGCTCCCACGTTGTTTGACGAGGCCGCCCGCGTTTCGCCGCCCCTCCGACGTTGATTGGCGAGTACTTCCGCGTTTCGTCGATAGGGCGATCGGGCGCCTCGTGCTGTCCGACGAGCTGTCCGGCCACCGGACGCGTCCGCCGCCGGGCGGACACAGCGCACCACCCTTCCGAGCAATGTTGCGAACGTAGCGGGTGGCGAGCCGCGTGAAGGAACCAGACG
>JAYUYE010000556.1:0-4125 GCA_043752985.1 Myxococcales bacterium | reverse complement strand
AGGCCACCACGCTGCGCCGTGCGACGCCACGCGCCGCAAAGCTCGCACAGGCGGGCGCGCTGATCCTCGCGCGCCACCGCTGGCTCCGGCTCGCGGGCGCTGCGCGCGGTGACGTCGCACTCCGCGCCGAAGACCACCGCGATCTCGCGCGTCGCACCGCCACGATCGCGGCCGAGCTCCGCGGCGGGATCGCGAAGCTCGGACAGCTCGCCTCGTGCCGGCCCGATCTCGTCGGCCCGATCTGGGCGAGCGAGCTCGCGAAGCTGCAGGACGACGTGCCCGCGATCGACACCGCCGAGATCCGCGCGCGGATCGAGAGCGAGCTCGGCCGCCCGATCTCCGACGTGTTCGCCACCTTCGACGACACGCCGCTCGCGGCCGCCTCGCTCGCTCAGGTCCACGCCGCCACGCTCCTCGATGGCACCTCCGTCGCCGTCAAGGTCCAGGTCCCCGGCATCGAAGACATCATCGAGGCTGACATCGCAGCGTTGCGCACGATCGCGTCCGCGCTCGGCGAGCTGCCCGGCATCGACCTGCCGATCCTCGCCGACGAGCTCTCTCGCGCGCTGTCGACGGAGCTCGACTACGTCGCCGAAGCCGACGCACTCCGCGCGTTCGGCACGGCCGGTGTCCGCGTGCCGCACCCGATCACGGCCGCATCTTCCCCACGCGTGCTGACGATGACGCGCATCGAGGGCGAGCGGCTGACGGAGTGGCTCGCTCGCGCCAATCCCGAGTCCCGCGATCGCCTGCTCGGCGACTTCGTCTCGGAGGTCGCGGCGCAGATCCTCGTGCGCGGGCACGTCCACGCCGACCCTCACCCCGGCAACTTTCTCGTCACGGCCGACGGAGAGCTCGCGCTGCTCGACTTCGGCTGCACCCTCTCGCTCGATCGCTCCGAGCGCGGTGCGTACGCGCGGCTCGTGATGGCGATCGCCGGTGCAAATCACGCAGCGGCAGCGAAGGAGCTCGCGACCCTTGGCTTCTCGGCCGACGTCCCCGAGCAGCTCGTGCTCGTCACCGAGTCCCTGATCGGCGCGCTGCGACCGGGGCGCTCCGTCGCGGATCTCGACTGGGAAGCCGCGTTCGCCGCCCAGATCGCGCAGGCCAAGCAGCTCGGCGGCCTGACGATCCCGCGGTCGTTCGTGCTGCTCGGCCGCGTCCTCGCGACGGTCGCCGGCTTGCTCGCCACCTACAAGCCGCGCCTGCACATCCACGCGCTGATAGCGCGGCACCTCGTCGCGGCGAGCGCCTAGCAACCGGACCGAAGCAGAGGCTCTTGCTCGCCAATCACCGAGGGTCGTTGCCGCGGGCCCGCTCGCCTGCCGCGGTGAGCGAGGCGACGATGGAGTCGAGCTTGGACAGCGGGATCGCGATCATGGCGCCAAAGTTCGGCTTGCCGTCGATGATCGGGAGCAGGGAGATCGAGGGCTCGCCTAGACAGACCGAGAAACCAAGTTGCAGGTCGCAGTCGGCGCGCAAGGGGATGGTGTTGACGTGGTAGATCACGGCGCAGATGGTACGGGGGCGGGCGAACGAGCACAGTGGCTGCCAACCTCCATCCCCTCCATCCCGGACGCGCCCGCATCGCGCAACTAGGCGCGCTGCGCGATCCCGATGGCGAGGTGCACGAGCACGACCGCCCAGATCCCGAAGTAGAGCGGGATGAAGGCTTTTCGCTTCGTCAGGTACTCGGGGTTCGTGACCGGCATCCCGGCGAACTTGCCCCGCGGCTTGTTCGGGAAGAAGAAGGTCTTGTAGGTCTCGATCGACGCGACCGTGAAGCCCTCGCCGGCGAGCGCGATGGCCGTCCACGACGAGCACAGCAGGGACACGATGAGGGCCCAGGCAGCGGCGACGCCGGGGCTGCGGAAGAACTTGAAGGTCTCGAAGCCCTCGATCGGGGCGTCCTTCCACGCGCCGCCGAACGCGGAGATCCAGCCGAAGAAGCTGCCGACGGTGATCACCACGAGCAGGCGCGGCCAGGTGCCATTTGCCATCTCTTCGAGCGCGCGGATGCCGAAGAACACGCCGACGCACGCGAGGCCGATGATCACGCCGATCGTGATCCGCTTCCTCGCGTCCTTCATCGGCTTGCCCATCACGCCGAACTGCATCGGGATGAAGTACTTCGCCTGGTCCTCTTCGCGGATGAAGTATTTCCAGAACTCGGTCGCGGCACGTTCGAGGCAGTAGATCAGGCCCCAGAATACGAACCGGTTTCCGGCGTCGGACAGGTCCCACTGGATGATGTGCTGTGTGATGACCGCGAGCACGGTCGCGACGATCGTCGAGCGGAAGTACTTGGGCCAGGTGAAGCCCTCGTGCGGGGCGTCCTTGTACATGCCCCAGGTCGAGGTGTGGAGACCGGCGAGGAGGCCGATCACGGTGGCGATCAAATAATTCACGGAACCTCCGCAGCAGTGGCATACGCGGCTTCGACGAGCTCGAGGTCTCGTCGCGCTTGCGCAAGCGTCATCAAAGGTGGCGTATTCGTGGTCCACGCGCGGACGAAGTCAGCCCACATCGCGGTGTAGCCGGCGAGGTCACGCAGGCCGGGAATGTAAAACCGCGTCTTGTTGCCATGGCAGAGCACCCACAGCCCGTTGGTCTCGAACGTGATCGAGCCCGCGCGACCATAGATCTTGGACAGCCGGAGGCCCTTCGCCGTCGAGGGGACCTCCCACGAATACGCGAGGGTGCCCACCGCACCTTCGGCGTAGTCGAAGCTGACGAGCATCGAACGCTCCACACTCGCGCCGGCCGGCAGCGCGGGGCGCAGACCGCGCACGCTGCGCACGGTGAGGCCGAGGCTCGCCATGAAATCGATCCAGTGGATGCCGCCCTCGTAGAGCGCGCCGCCGAGTGCGAGCGACGGGTCGTCGCGCCAGTCGTGTGACGACTCCTGCTTCTTGATCGCGTTGACCTGGATGAACAGGACATCGCCGATCACGCCGTCGGCGAGCAGCGAGCGCAACCGGAGGAGCAGTGGCTTGTACTGATAGTTCTCGGCGACGAACACCTGCTTGCCAGCAGTCGCAGCAGCCGCGGCGATCCGGTCGATGTCGGCCGCAGTCGCAGCCGGTGGCTTCTCGAGCACCACGTGCTTGCCCGCGGCGAGCGCCGCGAGTGCGAGCTCGGTATGCGAGGAGGGCGGCGTGACGACCGCAACAGCATCGACATCAGGCGACGCGATCGCCTCGGCGTACGAGCCGAACGCGCGGCCACCTAGCTCGGCGGCGAACGCCTTGGCGCGCTCACCATCGCGGCTCGCAAAGCCAACCTCGACGTCCTTGCGATGCTTGCGGAGCCGCTTCGCATGCGCGCGCGCGATCTTGCCGCAGCCGAGGAAGACGAGCCGGATCATCCTCCGCTCACGATCCCGGCGCCGACCCGCAGCGCGTTCGCGGCGATCGTCAGGCTCGGATTGACGCCGGCTGACATCGGCAGGGCGCTGCCATCGGTGACGAACAGATTGTCGACACCGCGGACGTTGCAGCGGCCGTCGAGCGGCGAGGTCGCCGGATCGGTCCCCATCCGCATGGTGCCCACGACGTGGGAGAACGTCTTGACGTGGTGCGAGTGGAAGAACATCGCACCGGTCTTGCTCAGGACCTGCTTGGCGCGGACGACCAGGGCACCGTTCGCGCGGCGATCGCGTGGACTGTACGAATGGTCGATCACGAGCTGGGGCAGACCGTACACGTCGCGGTGATCCCAGTCGACCGTCACGCCGTTGTCCACGCGCGGCTGATCTTCGGCGATGCACAACAGGCCCGTGAGCTGCTCGGTCATCGCGCCGATCACTCCCTTCGTGCCGCGCGGCACGTGTGCCCGTACGAGCTCCTTCGGCGGCGTCATCATCTGCTGCACGCCGCCGAGCTTCGTCAGATCCGCGACGTCGTCGTTCTCGGGGTCACCGAAGTACCAGTCGTGCAGCGCGAGCTGTTTGTGGAACACGCGCTCGGGATCGGGACGACTCGGGAAGAAGCCGAACACCATCGTGTTGTCGTGGCGCATCAAGTAGCGACCGAATGCGGCGCGCGCCGGCGACAGCACATCGATCTTCGATGCAAGCAAGAGATGCGGCGTGCCGAGCGCGCCCCCCGCGAGGACGTAGCGCTT
>JAYUYE010000555.1:0-4127 GCA_043752985.1 Myxococcales bacterium | reverse complement strand
CGACTCGTCGCAGAGGGACCCCCCGCTTGATTGACCCTATGTCTTTGACCTGCCTACAATTCGTGTGATGGAAGGCCGCGCCAAGGTCACGAAGGAAGTCCTCTGCGAAGAGGCACGCTTCATCCTCGCGAACGTGATGGCGGAGGCCCGCTACGGTCGCCAGAACCGCTACGACGACATTCGTCGAGTGTGCGAGGGCGCGGTCTCGATCCCGTTCGCCGAGTACATCGGCTTCCTCGAGAAGTCCGGGTACCTGCGTCACGACCACGGCAACGAGAGCCTCGAGGTGTCGCCCGAGGGCGAGACGGTCGTCAACGGCGGCAACCTCACCGAGTTCACCGAGCGCGCCGTCAGCCACTTCAAGAAGCTCCGCCAGAGCCGCGCGATTCCGGTTCCTGGTGCCCAGGTACCGATGGGCTCGCAGGCCGGCGTGCTGTCGACTGGAATCCGCGAGCCCGCGCCGGCTCGCGAGCGTGATGTGTCCGCCGTTGTGCCTGCGCCGCAGCGAAAGGATCCGAAGATGCCAACCACGTCCCAGGGACGCGGCTCCGCGATCGCCGGGGGCGAGATCCTCGGCGCCGACATGGAGAACCGCTACGAGAAGCTGGCCTCGATCGGTTCCGGCGGGATGGGCACCGTCTATCGCGCGCGCCAGGTCGCGCTCAACCGCGAGGTCGCGCTCAAGGAGATCCGCGATCTGTTCGGATTCTTCAGCGAGGACCAGCGTAACGAGATCGTTCGCCGGTTCACCGATGTGGTGCGCGCGTGGGGAAACCTGGCGCACCCGAACATCCTCCCGATCCACGACGTCAACCTGTGGACCGAGTACCCGAACGTCGTCACCGAGCTCGCGCCCAACGGCTCGGCGCGTCGCCTGATCAACGACGCAGAGGAGCTGCCCGTCGAGCTCGTGTTCAAGTATCTCTTGCAGACGTTGCACGCCCTGCGCGCCGCGCATGCCCAGCGCGTCTATCACCGCGGCCTCAAGCCCGAGCAGTTGCTGATCGACGCCTACGGCAACGTCAAGGTCTCCGACTTCGGCTTCACCCGGATCGTCGAGCGCGATCACGCGGTGATCCGCCAGATCTACGTCGGCATGGGCAACGTCGCGTACATGGCGCCCGAGCTCTACACGGATCCGATGGCAGCCGGTCCGCAGGGCGACATCTACGCGCTCGGCATCATCTTCTACGAGCTGCTGACGCGGAAGCTACCGGGCCGCCGCTCGCCGATGCCGTCGCAGGTCAACTCGAGCATGCCGCGCGGTGTCGACGACATCTTCGATCGGATGACGCGCGACGCGAAGGCCGAGCGCTACGCGACGATCGACGACATCCTCGACGACATCGACAAGCTCGAGGGCATGGAGAACCTGCTCGGCGGCGGTGATCGCGTGCTCGTCGGCGACAGCCCGCTGTCGTCGATCAAGTTCCGCCCGGGTGCCGAGGAGCCGCTCGCCGGAACACCCGTCGACGACAGCGACGATGGCGACAAGAAGTCGAATCGCCCGTACTCGTTCCAGCAGCGTCGCAACAAGAAGATCTGAGCGTCAGGCTTTCTTGCCGTCGTACTGCATCGTCGGCTGCGTGAACACGTCCACGTCGTCGAGACAGCGGACGTTGACGGCGATCATCTTCTCGCCGTTCGGGTTGGTGCCGCGCGCGAACGACTTGATGCCGCACGTTTTGCAGAACACGTGCTCGATGTGCTGCTTGTTGAACTTGTAGTTCGTGAGCGCATCATCGCCCTTCTCGACGGTGAACTTGTCGGGCGGGACGAACAGCAACATCGTTCCTGCGCGACTGCACATCGAGCAGTTGCAGGTGATCGCCTTCGACTCGAGATCGAGCTCGACGTGGTAGCGGACGGCGCCGCAGTGGCAGCCGCCGTGATGCATCGTGGGTTCGGCCATGGCGAGAGCCTAGAACAGATGAGCGCCGAGCGAGTGCAGCTTGGCCGCGAGAAGCTCGGCCTGATCGGCATGATTGTAGAGGTGCGCCGAGACGCGGACGAACGGTCCGTCGGCGACATCGACGATCGGAACCTCCCAGCCGTCGACAAGGAGCCGGTTCTGGAACTCGAGCGGGGTCGAGCCGGCGGGTAGAGCGATCCGGATCGCCGCCATCATTCCGAGCGTATCATCGGGAGCGAGCGGCGTTCCCCCTAGCCGCGCGCGCAGCTCGATCGCGAGCGCGTGGTTGCGCGCGTAGATCGCAGGCCAGCCGCCTCCCTCCACGGCGAGCGCGGAGATCGCTGCGGGCACCGCGAGCTGTGCGGACGGATCGTACGTGCCGCTCCAGTCGAGCTCGGCGTGGAGCCGATTTCGGGAGCCATCGCTCGTGCTCGCACCATGCGAGGTGACGAGCGGACGCAGCGTGACCGCACCGGCTGGCGACCACGCGAGGAAGCCGCTCGCCTTCGGTGCGGCCAGCCACTTGTGGCAATTGCCGACATAGTAGGTCGCGCCGAGTCGCTCGACGTCGAGGTCGATCTGACCGGGCGCGTGGGCGCCGTCGACCACCACGGGGATGTCGCACGCGGCGAACAGCGGAACGAGTCGTTCGAGGGGGAGCCGCAGCGCGGTGGAGCTCGTGATGTGATCGAGGAGCGCGAGCCGCGTGCGTGGTGTGATCGCGGCGGCGACACCGGCGACCAGCGCATCGGGGTCGAAGGGGAGGGCAATCGGCACGACCACGATGCGGGCGCCGCGCGCCGCGGCAAGTCGCTCGAGCTGGCGGAGGCACGCTGCGTATGCGTGAGAGGTCGTGACGATCTCGTCGCCGGCGGCGAGCACGGCAGACGACAGCGCGATCGCGACGCCGGTCGTCGAGCTCGGTACGAAGCCGAGCCGCTCCGGATCCGCGCGAACGAACGCCGCGAGGGCCGCGCGCGCGCGATCGATCTCGGTCTGCCACTCGAGGACGAAAAACTGCATCGGCGCGGCCTCGAGTCGCGCGCGGACCGCCGCAGCGACGTCGAGCACGCGGCGCAGGCAGCCGCCGAACGAGCCGTGGTTGAGGTGAACGATCGCGGGATCGAGCGCCCAGTGCTCCAGCGGTGACACAGGCTTTGTCAGCACCTCGCCACGATACCCTCTTGCGCGGCCTGGTTGATAGTGTTCGATGGACACCGTGAATGGTCTTCTCGCGACCGCGAAGTGATCTCGGGATCTCTCCCGCAGCTCGCCAGTTCCGACGAGGATCGATCCAGTTGGCGTAGATTGACCGCGTGAGCGATCCAGCACGCGGGCGTATCGAAGAGTGGAAGTCGTCGTTGCTAGATCTCGACGTGGGCAATCGCCTGCTCGACGCCAGGGACAGTGCGAGCTGTCTGCCGCTCAACGGTGTCGAGCCGGTGTCGTTCGCGATCACGCTCGCCGAGGGCGCTGCGTTCGCGTTCGAGGCGGGCTGTGATCCCGCGCTCGAGCTCGGCTGGTTGCGGATCCCGCTGCCGTCGAAGGAGCTCGAGCGCCGCCTCGTCGCGATCCGTCGCGCGCACCGCGCGGAGCTGACCGAGGCTGGCGTTCACACGCTGTGGCTCGCGCTCGGCCTGTTGACCTGGTGCGAGGCCGATGGCACCGCGCACAGCGCGCCGCTTGCACTGTGGCCCGCCGAGCTCGAGCGGTCGACCGGGGGAACACTCCGCCTGGTTGCCGCCGAAGGCATCGAGCCACGCCTCAATCCGGTACTCGTCGAGAAGCTGCGCCGCGACTTCGATCTCGTGCTCGCGATGCCCGAGGGCGTCGACCCCGCGGCACGCTTCGACCTTCCGGCGCTGTTCGAGGCGGCGGAGGGTCTTGCGGTCACCCGGCCCGGATGGGGCGTCGAGCGCGTCGCCAAGCTCGGGCTGTTCTCGTTCGCGCAGCTCGTGCTGTGGCAGGACCTCGAGCTGCGCTCGGATGCGTTGCTCGCGAGCCCGGTCGTCGCGCATCTGGCGGCCGCAGGAACCTCCTCCGCTGCGCCGTTTGCGCAGCCTTCGATCGCGGCCGCCGAGGCCGTGACCCGGCCGCGCGCGACATCGGAGATCCTGGCGCCGCTCGACGCGGATGCGAGCCAGCTCGCTGCGGTCGCGGCCGCCGCGGCCGGCGCGACGTTCGTGCTCGACGGTGCACCGGGCACCGGCAAGTC
>JAYUYE010000554.1:0-9860 GCA_043752985.1 Myxococcales bacterium | reverse complement strand
AGGTGACCTCGAACGACCGGTCGCCCGAGCGGTTCCACCGCTACGACGCGTACATCTTCGAGGCTGCCGACCTCTATCGGATCCCGGTGCCGCTGATCCGCGCGGTGATCAAGGTGGAGAGCGACTACGACCCGCGCGTCGTGTCGGCGATGGACTGCAAGGGCCTGATGCAGGTGCATCCCGCGGTCGAGGTCGACATGGGCGTGCAGGGCGACGTCTTCGATCCGCGCACGAACATCATGGCGGGCACCCGCCTCCTGCGCTGGCTCGCGAACCGGGTCGACGGCGACCTCGTGCTGACGATCGCCGGTTACCACGCGGGCCTCGGCTCGCTCGCGAAGTACGGCTACACGGTGCCGCCGTACACGCACACGCGGAAGTATCTGAAGATGGTGCTCGACCGCTACTACCACTACAAGACCGAGGATCAGCGGCAGCGAGTCCCCTGAGATGTTGCGGTTTCAGGTGAGCGAGGTCGGGCAGGAAGGACTGCCCGCGGTCGACATCGGCGACGACGTCGTCGTGATCGGCAGCGGCGCCGCCGCGCGGATCCGGCTGCCCGTGTATGCGGCGCGCGACGAGCACGTCCGCATCGTGGCCAACATGCATACGTGGACCGCGATTGCGGACGTGCGCATCGGGGCGGAGGCGACGCTCAGCGAGCATCTCGGCGCACGTGCCACGGCGCCGACGCCACCCCACGGAGAGCTGAGGGTCGCGGGCTCCACGGGCGTCCTCGGGGATGCCGTGACATTTCAACTCGGTGAGTATCGGGTGCGCGTGACGTCTGCTCCAGCCGGCGCCGCCGCCGCCTCCCCGCAGCGTACCGAGAGCCTCGCACGCGAGCTCGTGCGCGGCCTTCTTGGCGCAGGCGCTGCACCGACGATCGAGATCGAGCGTGGCCCTGTTCCCGGCATCAAGCGTGCGCTGCCTCCGCCCGATGCGACGCTCGTCATCGGCCGCGGCGAGGAAGCGACCTGGATCGTGCTCGACGAGGATCTCTCTCGCACGCACGCCGAGATCCACCGCGGCTGGGACGGCGTGACGATTCGCGACCTCGGCTCGAAGAACGGTACGAAGATCGACGGCACGCGGATCACCGCGCCGACGCCGCTGCGCGACGGCGTGCTGATCGAGCTCGGCAACGTGGCCCTGCGGTTCCGCGATCCGGCCGAGCGCCACCTCCGCGGCGAATCCACCGCCGCCGCGACGCCGCGCGCGGTCCAGACCTCGAAGCGCGAGCCATTGCCGCTGCCCGCCGCCACGAGCGCGTGGCCGTTCGTGATCGCCGTGACGATCGCGGGGCTCGCGATCGCCGGGCTCGTCTGGATCCTGGGCGCCTAGACCGTGCGCGACGTGGTCAGAACAGCGACATCTGACCGGTGCGTGGTGCAGGCCTGCGGAACGTGGTCGGCACGCTGTCCTCCTCGTTCTCGTTGCCCAGCCCGAGCCGCTTCACGGTCGTGTTAAACATCATCGCGAGGGTCTCCGCGTACGGACCCTCGCCGCGGTGGCGCGCGTGGAACCGCGCGTCGTAGAGCTTCTCGCCACCGCGGGTGCTGCGGATCCGGTGCAACACCTTGTCGGCGGCGAGCGGCATGACCTGGCGGATCCGCTCCTCGAACACCTCCTTCACGGCGCCCGGCAGCCGCAGCAGCGACCAGTCGGCCCACGTGGCGCCCGCGGCCGCGGCGCGTTCGAGTACGCCGACCATCTGGCCATCGTTCACGCCGGGGATGACCGGCGCGAGCATCACGCCGACATGAACGCCCGCCTTCGCGAGCGTCTCGATCACCTTGAACCGCCGATCGGGCGACGCGGCCCACGGCTCGATCGCGCGCGACTGTGCGTTATCCGTGAACCCGAGGCTCACGCTGATGAAGAACCGCGCCTCCTTCGCGAGCGCGAGGAACAGATCGATATCGCGTTCCACGAGCGCGCTCTTCGAGATCACGCTGACCGGATTTCTGTACTCGAGGCAGACCTCGAGGCAGCGCCGCGTGATCTCGAGATCTTTCTCGATCGCCTGGTAGCAATCGGTGACGCCGGAGAACATCACGACCTCGCCCAGCCAGCTCTTCTTCTCGAACGCGTCGCGGAGGAGCTCCGGGGCGTTCCGCTTCACGACGATCTTCGTATCGAAGTCGGTGCCCGCGCCGAGGTCGAGATACTCGTGCGTCGGCCGGGCGTAGCAATAACTGCAAGCATGCGTGCATCCACGGTACGGATTCGCACTCCAGTGGAAGTTGAGGTCCGGCGAATCGTTCCTGCTGAGAATCGACCGCGAGTGATCCTCGAGCAGCGTGACCTTGACCGGGGGCGGGCCCTCGCCCTCGTCGTACGTGATCAGCTGGTCGCGAAAGCGGACCGGGGGATTCGAAACGTCACGTGCTTTCACGGCCCGGCGAGCATACTGAACGTTAGAGCAGTAATCACGATTTCTCGACGGGTTTCTCGTCGAGGATCCGGCGGATGACGTCCGGAGTGAGAGGCGGCCCGGACATCGCCATCAAGAGGGACGGGATGTGCTCGTGGCGGTGCACGCGGGGCAGGGCGATCACGCCGCGGTCGACCACATAGCGCAACGCGAGCTCGGCGAGTGTGGTCGCCTCGACATGGTCGGGGCGCTTGCCGCGATCGAGAATCGCGCGCGAGTCCGCGGTCGATGTGGCCGCCGGCGGCGCGTTGCGCACGAGCGGCGCGAGTCGTGCGATGTGCAGCGCGATCCGCTCGAGCGTCGCCTCCTCGATGTCGTTGCGATCGTCGCGTGGCGTCAGGCGACCGCCGGGACCGATCGTGCCGGCGAGCGTGCCACCAGCGAGCGGGCGGCGAGCGAGGACCGCGAGCTTGTTCTCGAGCGCGAGGGCGATCAGCGAGTCGGCGCGGCGATCGCAGAGGTTGTACGTGAGCTGCAGCGCGGTCAGCCACGGCTCGAGCGCGAGGCCGTGCGCGGCCGGTGGTGGCACCGGCTCCTCGGGATCCCGCGGTCGCGGCGCGGGTTCGAGCTCCTCGACGATCGCACCCCACGCGAGCACCTTGCCCTCGGTCACCATGCGCTCGCACATGGCACGCAACTCGGACCAGCCGCGGGTCGCGATCCACGATCCGCGGATCGGCAGCTGGGCGAGCGGGATCACGTCGAGGCGCGTCATCCGCAGCGACGACTCGAGTCGCTCCTGCACATGCGGGACCGGAAGCTTTTCGTGGAGAATGTCGCGAACGTCGAAGCCCGGCGTCGAGGTGCGTGCGACGATCTTGGTTGCAATGACGGTGCGGTCGCGCAGCCGCAGGGTCTTCACCGCGTCACCGACGAGGCGCTCGGCATCGTCCTCGTGGTGGATGTCGATGAGCGAGACCCCGAGGGTCATCGCCTCGTGGAGCGCGCGCTCGAGCTCCCGCCGATCGACGCCACGACTTGCAGCGATCCCGAGGCTGACATCTCCACACCCGACCGCAGTGACGGACGACCCGGCGACAGAACGCGTGTGCACGGCCGCATCCTAGACTCTGCTATCCTCGCTGGCCATGAGGTCGCTCGCGTTCGCGGTTGTCTTGTTCACGGCGTGCGGTGACGATGGGGTCCGTCACCTCGGCGACGCCCCGCTCATCCCCGACGCCATCATCGACGCGTCGCTCGCGCCGGTCTCGCTCAAGGTCACCTTCGATGGAGTGCCGCGGTCAGGCGTCGATGTGTACTTCCAGGATGCTGCGTCGACCCTGATCGCCGTCGTTCCGACGGGGACCGACGGAGTCGCGGCAGCGGTGATGGAGCCCGGCGGCTTCGTGACCGTGATCGATCCGTTTGCTTTCGCCGGCAGGGCACCGGTGGCGGTCGTGCGTACGTTCGCTGGCGTCAAGCCGGGCGATCTGCTGCTCGTCGACGCGGGGACGGCCGGCCCGCCGCAGCTCACCGTCACGTTGACCCTGCCGATCGACAGTGCCGCCAGCCAGTACGACGTCTACACGAGCTGCAGCGGCAAGCAGACGCTCGTCGGTGCTGCCGGTTCGGGCACGGACCCGAGTGGCGTGATCTACATGCAGGGGTGCAACGGCTTCGCCGACGTTCTCGTGCAGACGCGCGACTTCAACGGTCAGCCGCTCGGCTGGTTCTATCACCCGGATCTCGCGGTCACCGATCAGCAGGCGATCACGCTGACCGACAGCTACGCCACGACCTCGACGGACGTCACGATGACGTTCGCGAACGTGCCCGCGGAGTACTCGGGCATCTCGTTCCGCAACGTGCTGGTCTCGCCGCGCGGGCCGGTGACCGACGGGATGTTCGCGACCGACGTCACGAGTGGAACGGCAACCCAGACGTTCTCGCGGCCGCCCGTCACCAACGCGGTCAGCGTGTTCGCGATCCGCCCGACGCCGACCAACGCTGTCGGCTCGCACACGGTGGTCCAGTGGGGGCCGCCCTCCATGCTCGCGGTCGACCTCGCAGGGGCGCTGCTGCCCCTGTACGCGACGGTCCCGGCGTTTGCGCCAGCGACTCGTGCGATGGCTTGGACCGCAGGGGTGGGAGCCACGCCGGACTTCGTGATCGCGGAGGTCCGCGCCGCGCGGTTCACGGCACCGCCGAATTCCGCGTGGCGGTGGCGGATCGTCGCGCCCTACGCGACCACGATCGCCTTGCCGGTGCTGCCGGCCGCGGTCAGCGAGTACAACATCGTCGAAGGAGACAATCCCAGCGTCGAGGAGTTGACCACCGCCAAGGTGCCGGGCGGCTATGATGCGGTGCGCCCGCGCCTTCACGACCTGCGCACCCCGGAGGAGCTCGAGGGCTTCGTGACCGGAGCCACAGGGCGGATCGTCTACGAGACGCTCGACCGCCGGCTCCAGCGCTGACCTCCCGCCCGACGAAGTGCCTCCGGCGTAGCGGGCCGGCGCATGGATCAGCGCCTGGATGACTGGATTCTGCGCGTGGGGCCCTCGCTCCGACCCCTCGCGACGTTTACTCGCGCCACGCGCTGAGGTTAGATCTCGCGATGGATCCTGCGGTGCCGGCCATCGGCTCATCACTGCCTCGCGTCGACGGCGTCGCGAAGGTCACGGGCCGGGCGCGCTACCTCGATGACCTCGATGCCGGGTCCGCCTGGCACGGTTGCACGGTGCGCTCGAAGACCGCGTTCGGCGTGCTCGAGGGAATCGATCTCGATCCCGCGTTCGACTGGTCGCAGGTGGTGGTCGCTACGGCGACGGACATCCCGGGTGCAAACGTGATCGCGCTGATCGAGGACGACCAGCCGGCGCTCGTGAAGATCGGCGCCCGCGTGATGCACGTCGACGAGGCGATCGCGTTGGTCGCTGCTCCCACGCGCGCGCTCGCGTTCGAGGCAGCGAAGCACGTCACGCCACGCGTCCGCGCGATGACGCCGGTCCTCTCGATCGAGGATGCGCTCGCCGGCACGCAGGATCTGTACAAGAACAAGAACGTGTTCAAGGAGCTCTTGATCCGCAAGGGCCACGCGGCCGACGCGGAGCTCGATGCAGTGTTCGCCGGCGCAGCGCAGGTGATCGAGGGTACGTACTACACGTCGCCGCAGGAGCAGATGTACATCGAGCCGCAGGCGATGATGGCCGAGTGGCGCGACGGCCGCTGCTACATCGTCGGCTCGATGCAGTGCCCGTACTACGTCCACAAGGCGATGAAGGCGCTGCTCGGCTGCGGCCCCGACGGCGTCGTGATCACGCAGTCGGTCACCGGCGGCGGGTTCGGCGGCAAGGAAGAGTATCCGTCGATGCTCGCGGCCCACGTCGCGATCCTCTCGGGCAAGGCGATGCGCGCGGTCAAGATCATCTACGACCGCGACGAGGACATCGCCGCCACGACGAAGCGCCATCCGTGCACCACGCATCATCGGCTCGCCGCCGATGCGAGCGGTGAGATCCTCGCGGTCGACATCGATGTCGTGATGGACGGCGGCGCGTACCTCACGCTGTCGCCGGTCGTGCTCTCGCGCGGCGTGCTCCACGCGGCGGGGCCGTATCGCTGCCCGGTCGTGCGGGTGCGCGGCCGCGTGGTCGCGACCAATCATCCACCGCATGGAGCGTTTCGCGGGTTCGGCGCGCCGCAGACGACGTTTGCGTACGAGCGGCAGATGCAGAAGCTCGCGATCGCGCGCGGCGAGGATCCGCTCGCGCTGCGCAAGCGGCTCGCACTGCGCTCGGGCGACACCACCGCGACCGGTCAGCTGCTCGGCTTCTCGGTCGGTACCGACGAGGTGATCGCCGCGATCGAGAACGTCGCCGGCGAAGTTCCCGCGCGCGATGGCACCGGCCCGACCGGAGCGCCGGTGCGACGCGGCCGCGGCGTGTGCTTCTACTTCCACGGCGCGGGCTTCACTGGCTCGGGCGAGCAGCGCCTCGCCGGCCGCGCCACGGTCGCGCTCACCACCGCCGGCATGTTCGAGGTCCGGTCGAGCTCGACCGATATCGGCCAGGGCTCGATCACGATGTTCACGCAGATCGCCGCGAGTGCACTCGGGGTCGATGCCGCGCACGTCTCGGTGATCGATCCGTCGACGGCAAACGTCCCTGACAGTGGCCCGACGGTCGCGAGCCGAACGTGCATGGTGGTCGGCAGCCTCGTCGATCAGGGTTCGCGCGCGCTCGTCGCGCAGCTCCAGACGTGGGCTGCGGACAACGGGCTCGCTGGCCGCCCGCTGATGGAGATCGCCAAGGCCCGCAGCGCGCATGGCGAGCTGACGCACACGGTGCAGTACGAGCCGCCACCGGGGATCGAGTGGAACGATGCGACGTACACGGGCTCCGCGTACCCGGTCTATGGCTGGGCGGCGTGCCTCGTCGACGTCTCGGTCGACGTCGATACGTACGAGGTCACGATCGATCGCTGCGTGCAGGCCGTCGATGTCGGCAAGGCGATCAACCCGTCGATCGTGAAGGGCCAGATCGAGGGCGGCACGCTGCAGGCGCTCGGCTGGGCGGTGCTCGAGAACGTGGTGTACAAGGACGGCAAGGTCGCGAACGCGAACATGACGAACTGCATCGTGCCGACGTTCGCCGACGCGCCCGACCTCGAGACGATCCTCGTCGAGGTGCCGTATCCGTTCGGGCCGAGCGGCGCGAAGGGCGTCGGCGAGATTCCGATGGACGGACCGGCGGCTGCGGTCGCGAATGCCGTCGAGAACGCGCTCGGCGTTGCGTTCGACCGGCTCCCGATCTCGCCCGAATCGATCGCCGCGAAGAAGTCTTCCTGGAGGACCTCGTGAGAGTGAACCTGACCGTCAACGGTGCTGCACACGCCGTGGACGTGTCGCCATGGAAGCGGCTGCTCGACGTGCTGCGCGAAGATCTCCGACTCACCGGCACCAAGGAAGGCTGCGGCGAGGGCGAGTGCGGGGCGTGCACGGTGATGCTCGACGGCGAGGTCGTGAACTCCTGCCTCGTCGCGGTCGGCCAGTGCGACGCACGCACGGTGACCACCGTCGAAGGCCTCGCGGAGGGCGACGTGCTGCACGCCGTCCAGCAGGCGCTCGTTGCCTGCGGTGGCGCGCAGTGCGGCATCTGTACGCCGGGCATCGCGGTGTGCGCCGCGCACGTCGTCGATCGCGGTCTCGTGGTCGGACGCGATGACGCGTCGGCGCGCGCGCAGGTTCGCGAGCTGCTCGCCGGCAACATCTGCCGGTGCACGGGGTATCAGCTGATCGTCGACGCCGTCATCGATGCCGCGCGACAAGTCGCGCGGAGGGCGCCGGGCGACGAGGGCGGCACGCGATGACCACGTATCTGCGTCCGCGCAACCTCGACGAGGCAACCGTCGCGCGTGCGGCCTACCCGAACTGGATGATGCTCGCGGGCGGCACCGACCTGATGGTCAACGCGAACCACAAGCCGGTCCCGGGCGGCATCCTCGATCTGTGGCGGCTCGGCGAGATCGGGTTCATCCGTGTCGAGGAGGGTTCGATCGTGATCGGTGCCGGCACGACCTGGCACGAGGTCGAGCGCCATCCGGCGATCCGCGACAAGCTGCTTCCATTCGCACTCGCCGCTCGCGAGATCGGTGCGCTGCAGATCCAGTCGCGCGGCACCGTCGGCGGCAACATCGGGACCTCGTCCCCCGTCGGCGACAGCTTGCCCGTTCTGCTCGCACTCGACGCGACGATCGAGGTCGCATCCGTGCGTGGCCACCGCAGCATCCCGTACAGCACGTTCTGCACGGGCTATCGCAAGACGCTGCTAGCGAGCGACGAGCTCATCGTCGCCGCGCACATCCCGCTGCCGGCTGCCGGGACGCGGACCACGTGGCGCAAGGTCGGCACGCGTCGCGCTCAGTCGATCTCGAAGGTGATGGGCGCCGCGGCGATCATGCTCGATGGCGACACGGTCGTGTCCGCGCGGGTCGCGCTCGGCGCGGTCGCCGATCGTCCGATCCGGATCACCGCCGTCGAGGATGCCGTGCGCGGGCTCTCCCTCGCACGCGCAGCCGAGGCCGCCCGTGCCGCGGTGCGGACCGCGATCCAGCCGATCGACGACATCCGCTCGACCTCGGTGTACCGCCGCGAGGTCGCCGAGAACCTCGTCTCCCGGTTTTTTACTTTCTCGGTCGGCGTGTCATGATCAGGCGCGTTGTCGGCACCTGACGACCCGAAGGACACTGAGCCGAAGCCGGATGCCTCCGGCTCCGTCGATGTGTCCACGTCGAGCGTGACGGACCTGCCTGCGCAGCAGTCAGGCTCGATCGACGTCGCGGTCTCGAGCATTGCGCTTCCAGCGGTCGCGTCGGACGGCACGCCGGTTGTCGTCGGTGATATCGACTCGGCGCCGGTCACCACCGGCCAGGTCCGGGTCGTCGGCGCGGGCGAGCACACCGGCCGCACGAAGAGCCTGACCTCTGCCGCGCGAGACAGGCTCAAGACGGGCGTCGAGAAGCTCGGCGCCGGCATCGGCACGATCGGCGAAGGCGTCAGCAAGCTCGGCGAGAAGTCGCGCAAGGTGCCGATCGTTGGCTCGAGCGTGACCAAGCTCGGCGAGGGCATCTCGCAGATGGGCGAGTCGCTGCACGGGTTGCCGGCTGCCGCTCGCACGCGCCGCGGTCGTCTGCTGGTCCGCAGCCTCGTGGTCAGCTTCCTCCTCGTCGGGACCTGGATCTCCGTGATCGTGGCGCTCCAGCTGCGTAACACCAAGACGCCGGACTACCGCCCGATCGCCGAGGCGATCCTCGTCGCGCTCAGCCGCGGCCCGACCGGAATCGAGGAGGTCTACGACAAGGCGTCGCCGCGCTTCCACGAGATGGTTCGCAAGGAGCGGTTCATCGACGACATGAACGATCTCGCGGCGACCGTCGGCAAGTTCCGCGAGATCACCGCAATCAACGACACGCTGGTCTCCAAAGGCCCGACCGGCCAGGTCGGTCGCGTGTCGCTCACGGTCGCGTACGAGAAGGCGACCTGTCGCGCTTCGGTCAGCCTCCACGAGGATCAAGGTCAATGGAAGCTGCTCGGCGTTGGTGTCGAGCTGCCGCCCGAGCTGACCATCACGCAGGCGCAGCGCGAAGAGCGCGTGCAGGCGTGCAAGGATCCGATGGCGAAGAGCTGCGAGCTGTTCGTGGCTGCCAACGCGATCCTCGACAAGCTCCGCGAAGGCGATCCGGGCGGCGTCTGGGAGGACGCGACGCAGGTCTTCCAGAAGCAGGAAGAGAAGAGCCGGTGGGCGCAGATCCAGGCCGAGCACGCGCTCATCCTCGGCAGCTACGTCCGCATTTTGGCCGTCATCGAAGCAAAGATGATCGGCGGCACGCTCGCGACGTTCGACGTGATCACCGAGTACGCGCGCTCGTCCGGCGTTCGCGTGATCTTCGGGTTCTATCGCCGCTCGAAGACGATGCCGTGGAAGCT
>JAYUYE010000553.1:0-4128 GCA_043752985.1 Myxococcales bacterium | reverse complement strand
GCCCCGTCTCGTTCATGCGCGGCTTCGACGCCTTCGCCGGCGCCATCAAGTCGGGCGGCAAGACCCGCCGCGCCGCGAAGATGGTCATCCTCAACATCGAGCACCCCGACGTCGTCGACTTCATCGACTGCAAGGCGATCGAGGAGAAGAAGGCGTGGGCCCTCATCGACGCGGGCTACGACGGCGGCTTCAACGTCGTTGGTGGCGCGTACGACTCGGTCAACTACCAGAACGCGAACCACTCGGTCCGCGTCACCGACGAGTTCATGAACGCCGTCCTCCGCGACGGTGAGTTCTCCACCAAGGGCGTCACCGACGGCAAGAAGATCGAGACCTTCCGCGCCCGCGACATGATGCGCAAGATGGCGAACGCCGCCCACGTCTGCGGCGATCCCGGCATCCAGTACGACACCACGATCAACGACTGGCACCCGTGCATCAACACGGCCCGGATCAACGCGTCGAACCCGTGCTCCGAGTACATGTTCCTCGACGACTCTGCCTGCAACCTGGCCTCGCTCAACCTCCGCAAGTTCCAGAAGGCCTCGGCCACGGGTATCGCGGGCGACCTCGACGTCGAAGCGTTCCGCCGCGGCTGCTCGACCACCGCAACGGCGATGGAGATCATCATCGACAACTCGGCGTACCCCACCGAGAAGATCGCCGAGAACAGCTACAGGTTCCGTCCGCTCGGCCTCGGCTTCGCGAACCTCGGCGCGCTCCTCATGGCGCGCTCGCTCCCCTACGACTCCGAGCCCGGCCGCGCCTACGCCGCCGCGATCACCGCGCTCATGTGCGGCGAGGCCTACAAGACCTCGGCGCGGATCTCCGCCGACGCGACCGGCCCGTTCGCCGGCTACGCCGAGAACGAGACCCCGTTCCTCAAGGTCATGCGCAAGCACCGCGCCGCGTGCGACCGCGTCGATTCGGCCTTCGTCCCCTACGAGCTCATGCAGGCCGCGAAGGACTCGTGGGATCAGGCCATCGAGCTCGGCCAGAAGTACGGCTTCCGCAACGGCCAGGTCACGGTGCTCGCGCCGACCGGCACGATCGCCTTCCTCATGGATTGCGACACCACCGGCGTCGAGCCCGACATCGCGATCGTCAAGTACAAGCGCCTCGTCGGCGGCGGCCTGCTCAAGATCGTGAACCACACGGTCCCCGAGGCCCTCACGAACCTTGGCTACACCACCAAGGAAGTCGAAGCGATCATCGCGCACATCGACACCACGGACACGATCGAGGGCGCTCCGCACCTCAAGGACGAGCACCTGCCCGTCTTCGACTGCGCCTTCCGCTCGTCCAACGGCACCCGCTCGATCCACTACATGGGTCACCTCCGCATGATGGGCGCGGTCCAGCCGTTCCTCTCGGGCGCGATCTCCAAGACCGTCAACCTGCCCACCGACTGCACCGTCGAGGACATCGAGGACGCGTACATCCAGGCCTGGAAGATGGGCCTCAAGGCCATCGCGGTCTACCGCGACGGCTGCAAGCGCACCCAGCCGCTCTCGATGAACCTCAAGCAGGCCACCTCGAACGGCAGCCAGTCCCCGATCGCCGCGATCGCCGCTGCCGCCGTCAACGTCGACCCGCTCGAGCTCCTCGCCCCCGAAGAGCGCCGCCTGGTCGAGGCCCTCCGCCTCCGCCGCTCGCGCGTCCCCGGTCCGCCGATGGCGAACCGCTACAAGCTGCCGGACGAGCGCGCGTCGTTCACGCACAAGTTCTCGATCGGTGGCCACGAGGGCTACATCACCGTCGGCATGTACGAGGACGGCTCGCCCGGCGAGATCTTCGTCCGCATGGCCAAGGAAGGCTCGGTCATCGCCGGCCTGATGGACTCGTTCGCCACGTCGATCAGCCTCGCGCTGCAGCACGGCGTCCCGCTCCACGTCCTGATCGACAAGTTCAAGGGCACGCGCTTCGAGCCCTCGGGCTTCACCGGCAACCAGGAGATCCCGATCGCCACGTCGATCATGGACTACCTGTTCCGCTGGCTCGCGATCCGGTTCCCGCTCGACGGCGCCGGCATGGGCGAGCGTCACCCGGCCGCCCGCCAGTCGCAGCTCGACCTGCCGAAGGTCCCGCTGCTCTCCAAGGACTTCATCGCGATCGAGCTCAAGGGCGGCGACGCCTCGCACATCCCGGTCGAAGTGAAGGACCGCGCGTGGGTGCAGGAGACTGACGCTCCGCCGTGCCACGAGTGCGGCACGCTGATGGTGCGCAACGGCGCCTGCCACAAGTGCCCGAACTGCGGCTCGACGAGCGGCTGTTCGTAATCACTAGCTGACTGACGAACCCGTCGCCACCCGGCGACGAAGCAGTACTTCGAAGCCCGCCACCCGGCGGGCTTTGTCGTTCTACGCCCTCCGTGACCGGGCGACGGGCGCTATGTATCCTGCTCCCGCGTGTCAGGGTCGCAGCAAGATCGAGCCGGCGCCGAAGCCCTGGACCGGACAGACAAACACCGGGTCGACGACGCGTCGAGCACACGCGATCACCTCGGCGCTTGCGTCCGTGATCGAGAACTTCCCGATGCCGCCATCAGGGAACAGGGAGAGCTCGGCGCGCGTTGCGCGTGGCACTCCGCACGCCGTCAGCTCGGCGTCAGCCTGATGGGTGCGTGCCACTCGGTCAGCGATCTCCGTGCGGGGGCCCAGACACGTGGATGCGAGCACGAGGCGGTTCACAGGAGCGAGGGTCGCGAGGTCGAGGCCGGGCGCGGACGGCGAGAGTTGCGCGAAGGCCGTGAAGGAGAGCGGCGTGCCGGTGGACGAATCCTCGGCCGTGCCGATCGCCACGACATGACCGTCGTGGACGCCGATCGCGGTCCAGCGCACCGGCTCGGTCCCTAGCGCACCGGTGAGGGCGAGCTTGCGGCGTGCGCCTCCGACTTCATGCGCGGTCCACGTCGACACACTGCCGGTGTTGTTGCCGCGGCTGCTCTCGACGTCGATAAGCCACGTGCGTCCGTTAGCGACTGCGAATTCGCTCTTCATGAGCAGGCCGAGCATCATCTTGTCACGCTCGCCACGAGCGAACGTGACGATGTTGCGCCGGTCCGCGTTGGGATCACGGCCGAGCGTTGCGAGCGTGCCGTCCACGATCGCAGCATCCATCACGGTCCGCCGGGGACCGACGCTCAGCTCGTGCCGCGCGCGAGCGGTGCCGCGCTTGTCGAACTCGACGTGCTCCGCGCGCCATCCGTAGGTGTCGCCGCCGTAGATGCTGCCATCCTCGGGATTGACCTTCGGATGCATCGGAGCACCGGGGACCAGCGGGCCACGGGTCTCCAGAACTGCGTCGATGCCGCCCGCCTGCGTTGCAGGCAAGAGCGATGCAATCTGGGTCCGACGGGTCCCGAACACGCGCGACCATGCCGCCCGGTCGAGAGAGGCAGGAAACCGCACGATCGCCGAAACACCATGGAGTGCCTTACCGAGGCGCTTGCCGCGGTAGGAGAGATCGTCGCGAAAAATGACGGCTGCGACCAGACCTCCGTCGGCTGCGGCATGCGCGTCGGATGCGAAGACGCCGCTGTTCGATGTCAACGACGTCGATGCACCTCGCTTGCCCGCTGGGTCCAGCGCAGTGAACATGAGCTCCTTGTAGCTGTCCGCCTGCTGCGTGATCAGGTATCCGCCGCCGTCACCGCGCGGCACCCAACGCTCGCACGAACCCGGCGCGAGCTCGCTTCGACCGCGCTCCTCACCGTCGGGCCCGAGCTGGCGAAGGCCGCACCCGTTCTCACGGCGGAACGTGCACATCACGGTCGCGCCGCCGTCGGGATGCACCGCAACGAGACCGCTGCATAGCGTCGACTGCCCTTCGGTGCGCAGCACACCAATCATCGGTGGTTGCGACGACGGGGGAGCGGCCGGGGGCGTCGACGGATCCGACGGCGCAGGGGATGCGGCGCGTGGGTAGTAGCCGGGCGCTTGCGGCGTCGAGCACGCCGTCAGCAGCATCGAGAGCAGGTAGGCGAAACGAGGCATTCGGCGGCCTGGTGCACGGTTCGTTCCAGGCGATGCGTTGAGGGTACAGGCGGTGATCGCTCGAACATCGTGAACTCGTTGCCACGGGGTGCGGGCGCTGAGCACCACGGCCGCGCTCGGCTGACAGGGGCTT
>JAYUYE010000552.1:0-4129 GCA_043752985.1 Myxococcales bacterium | reverse complement strand
ATCTACCGCTCGCCGTGTCGCCGGTGATCGCCGGCATGGTGTTCGTGCTGCTCTTCGGCTCGCATGGCCTGCTCGGCCCGTGGCTGCAGGCCCACGGCTGGCGCGTGATCTTCGCGCTGCCTGGCATCGTCCTCGCGACGACGTTCGTCACGTTCCCGTTCGTTGCCCGCGAGCTGATCCCGCTCATGGAGGCACAGGGTGGTGAGGAAGAAGAGGCCGCGATGGTCCTCGGCGCGAGCGGCTGGCAGATGTTCTTCCGGATCACGCTCCCCAAGATCAAGTGGGGGCTGCTCTACGGTGTGGTGCTGTGTACGGCGCGTGCGATGGGCGAGTTCGGCGCCGTCTCGGTGGTCTCCGGCAATGTCCGTGGGCGCACGAGCACCCTGCCCCTTCACGTCGAGATTCTCTACAACGAGTACGAGTACCAGGCCGCGTTCGCGGTGGCCTCGCTGCTCGTGATCATCGGCATCGCGAGTCTGATCGCGCGGCGGGTGATCGGTGCGCGGGTCGAGAAGAAGCGGTCCCGGCTGGAGGCAGCATGACAATCACGGTCCATTCGATCACCAAGCGCTTTGGTACGTTCACGGCGCTCGACGACGTCAGCCTCGAGGTCCCGGGCGGCGCGCTCGTCGCCCTGCTCGGCCCGTCGGGATCGGGCAAGACGTCGCTCCTGCGCATCCTGTCCGGCCTCGAACAGCCCGACGCCGGCAAGACGCTGCTCGACGGCGTCGACCTCGGTTCGCAGTCCGCGCGCCAGCGCAACGTCGGCCTCGTGTTCCAGCACTACGCGCTATTCCGCCACCTCGACGTGTTCGAGAACGTCGCGTTCGCACTGCGCGTTCGCAAGACGCCGAACAACGTCGTGACCGAGCGGGTCACCGAGCTGCTCAAGCTGGTCCAGCTCGAAGGCCATGGTCGCCGCCTGCCGTCGCAGCTCTCCGGCGGTCAACGCCAGCGCGTTGCCCTCGCTCGTGCGCTCGCTGCCCGGCCGCGCGTGCTGCTGCTCGACGAGCCATTCGGCGCGCTCGACGCCCAGGTTCGCGCCGAGCTGCGCAGCTGGCTCCGCCGTCTCCACGACGAGATCCACCTGACCACGGTGTTCGTCACGCACGACCAGGACGAGGCGTTCGAGGTCGCCGATCGAGTCGTCGTCATGAATCACGGCAAGATCGAACAGGTCGGCACGCCCGCCGAGGTCTTCGAGCACCCCGCCAACGACTTCGTGATGCGGTTCCTCGGTCACGTCAACGTCCTCGAGGCGCACCTCGAATCGGGCCGCGCCCGGGTTGGCGATGTGTTCGTCGAGCTCGCCGGCCACGACGAGGAACGGCCGCGCGAGGGCCGCGTCTACGTCCGCCCGCACGAGGTCGAGATCGGGCGCGCGCAGACGGCGGGGACATTCCCTGCCCGCGTGCTGCGGGTGACGCCGCTCGGTGGCGGCCTCAAGATCGAGCTCACCGCTCCGTCGCTCGGCTCGAGCTTGCGCGCCGATGTCGACTGGGAGCGTGGCACGGCACTCGGCCTGCGCGACGGCGACAACGTGTTCCTGTCGCTGCGCCGCGCCCGCGTGTTCGCAGCAGCGTGATCACGCCTCGCGCGTGAGCTCGCACATCAATCGTCGCCGGGCGCGCGAACCATCGGTGCGCGCATCGGTCTGCGAACCGGCGAGCGCCTCGACGGACATGTACCCGAGCTTGCCGGTAGTCGTCGGCATTCGTCGGGGTACGGGCCGAACTGCTCTCCCACGACCTCGATGCTGCTACGACCGAGCGAGCGGTCGCGATCTAGGGTCTGCGACGGACGCAGTGATACGCTGCACCCCGCATGGCCCCCGAACTAACGCTGTATGCGGAGTCGAGCTGGATGAGCCCGTGCGTGTTCCACGCCATGATCGCGCTCGAGGAGAAGAAGCTCTCGTACAAGCTCGAGATCGTGCCGCTTCCGATCGCTCCTGCCGTCGCGGCCAAGCTCGCCGCCAAGGCGATCCTCGGCGAGGTGCCGATCCTCGTGCACGGCGAGCACTGGATCAGCGAGTCGATCGCGATCTCGGAGTACGTGGCCGAAGAGTTTCCGTCGTCCGAGGGCTACCCCCGGCTGTTCCCGTCGAACCTCGTCGAGCGCGCGCGTGCGCGCCAGGTGATGTCGTGGCTGCGGACCAGCCTCGTGAGCTTGTGTGCCGATCGCCCGACAAAGAACGTGTTCGGTCGGCCCACCGTGCGTCCGCTCGGCGACAAGGCCAGGCACGAGGCCGAGGAGCTGTTGCGGGTGGCGAACGCGCTCGTCACGCCCGGCAAGACGCAGATGTTCGCCGAGTGGTCGATCGCCGACGCCGACCTCGCGCTCGCGCTGATGCGGATGATCGGCAGCCAGGACCAAGTTCCCGAGCACCTCGTGCAGTACGCACTCGCCCAGTGGGATCGCCGCAGCGTGAAGCGCTACATCGCGCACGTGCCGACCCAGCCGTAGGCCAAAAGCCATTGACACAGTTCGACAACTATCGTACTGATGCGTCGTGCCCAAGGACGACGTCGACCGCCTCGCGCGGATGTTCAAGGCGCTCTCGAACCCCAACCGCTTGCGGTTGTTCATGAACCTGCTCGAGGAGAGCAAGCTCGACCTGGCGAAGGGCCGGGTCCACGACTGCTTTCTCGTCAAGCTGCTCGGCGGGCTCGAGCTCGGCGCGCCGACCGTGTCTCACCACGTCAAGGAGCTCGCCGATGCCGGCCTGATCTCTACGCAGCGCGACGGCAAGCAGCTGATCTGCTCGGTCGACCCCGATGGTCTCGCCGAGCTCCGCGCCGCGCTCACGATCGCTCATTGAAACCGAGCCGCAGAGATGCGGCTTTTTTGGCGCCCTTACAGTTCGATACTTTTGAAACTATCAACGGAGAACCTGCCATGACCAGAACCCATCACGACATCGTCATCGAGAAGTTCGGCCCCGCTTCCTCCCTCGTCCTCCGCGATCTCGCGCCGCGTCCGCCCGGCGCCGACGAGGTCTCGATCGACGTGGCGTTCTCCGGCGTCAACTTCGCCGACGTCCAGATGCGGATCGGCCTCTACCCCGATGCGCCGAAGAAGCCGTTCGTCCCCGGCTACGAGGTCAGTGGCACGATCACCGCCGTTGGCACGAACGTGAAGGAGCTGCGCGTCGGCGATCGCGTCGTCGCCGGCACGTACTTCGGTGGCTACGCCTCGCAGGTCACCATCCCCGCGCACCAGGTGTTCAAGCTGCCGCCGGCCTACGACCTCGCGGCCGGCGCCGCCCTGCCCGTCGCCTACTTCACCGCGCAGCTCGCGGTGTTCGAGATGGCGCGCGTCCGCAAAGGCGACCGCGTCGTGATCGAGTGCGCGACCGGCGGTGTCGGTGTCCTCGCCATGCAGATGGCGCAGCACGTCGGCGCCGAGGTCACCGGCCTGACGACGAGCCCGCACAAGAAGGAGTTCATCGAGAGCCACGGCGCGAAGGCGTACACACTCGAAGAGTTCCGCGCCGACGACTCGCTGCGCGGCTACGACTTCATCCTCAACTCCTCGGGTGGTGGCTCGATCCAGTGGCAGCGCAAGCGCCTGCAGATGACCGGCCGCATGGTCTGCATCGGGATGTCGTCGGGCGTCAAGGACGGCAAGCGCAACCTCCTCCGCGTTGCCTCGGCGCTGATCAAGATGCCGCGGATCAGCGTGATCAAGCTGTTCAACGACAATACCGGCATCTACGCGCTCAACGCGCTGCACGTGCTCCGCGATCCGCAGTGGATCGCGAAGCTCACTGCGTCGATGACGACGATCGAAGAGATGCACCTCGCGCCGCACGTCGGCAAGGTGTTCGCAGCGAGCGACGTCGCGTCGGCGCACGCCTTCCTCGAAACCAAGCAAGCGACCGGCAAGGTCCTCCTGGCGTGGAACTAGCGAGCTAACAGCCGTCGAACACGTAGCCGGCGGCCGTCGGCACGACGAGGGCGAGATCGCGCAACACGATCGAGAGTCCCGGAAACGCCGCGCAGCCCTTGTCGTAGTCGGCGCGGCGGTATTCGATCACGATCACGTGATCGCCGTACGCGCCGGTGTACACGTCGCACTCGTCGTAGCGGTTGCACTCCTCGGCGACGACGAAGTCGGTCCCGAGCTC
>JAYUYE010000551.1:0-1510 GCA_043752985.1 Myxococcales bacterium | reverse complement strand
TTTGCTGACCACCCGGCCACAGTGCGATCGCAACCAGGCCTTAGAGTTCACTGGGCATGTCGCCGACGCCGTGTCTCGAAGTTCGCGCCGTGGCCTCTGAAGCGCACGTGATCCAGAGCGCGGTAGGGCGAGCCAACTCGGCCTCGATGCGTTGCCGCTCGCGAAGTGACCTGCGATGTTAGGCGCGTGCACACCGGGTGGGTCGTCGTCGCGAGCGTGCTGATCTCGTGTAGCGGTTCGAGTGAACGAGAGGAGCCGCAACCAGCGCCACCGCAGCCCGCGCCATCGGCGCAGCCGCAACCGGAGCCACCGCGACCTTCGCCAGCGCAACCTGTGCCATCCACACAGAAGTACCCTTGGAGAGTCGACTTCGGTGGTGAAGCAGCTCGGGAAATGGCGGACCCGGTTCCACGTCGTCGACACCGCACCCGAATCGGTGCGGCGCGATGCGCTCCTGTCCGAGGCTGCCGCCGTCGCAGCGTCTGGCGTGAAGGACGGCGTGGCCGAGCTCGGCTATGCGCCGGTGTTCGTGCAGCACCAAGTCGTGGGCTCACCGGGCGACAATGCGTACGACTACGACACGAGGGTCCAGCGCTTCGAGCTGATCTATCGGGTCACACCCGCCGATCGTCCGGTCCCAGCCGCGGACATCGACGCTTACAGCGGCAAGGTCCTGCGGTCAAACACGGGCATCATCGTCAACTAAGCGACCTCGCGATCCCAGACGAGGCAGAGTGCGCGTCGGCTTGCTTGGGCTTTTCCGACTTGCCGCCACCTAGCTGGGCTCCTCCCCCAAACGCACGAACCTTCCCATCGGAGCCCGCGCGGTTCGAAGCCGTACGCGCTCACCCAATACTCGCCTGCCCCGACGCGCGCGATGATGTCCGCGACAGAAATCGGCCCAGATGCGTCGAAGCCGCCCAGCTCGCAGAGTTGCGATGCTCGACGAACCCGTTCGTGCTGGTGTCTTCGGGGATCACGAACTCGCCGATCATGCGCGCGATGCTGATCCGTGTCGACTGCTTCGACGGCAGCGCCGCGAGCAGCTGCGCGAACTGCACGGGCGTGACCCGCCGGATCGCGTCCTGATCGGTATGGCGCGCCGGAAGCGCGGGCTCGTTGCGCTGCGGCTCGCCCGACCACAGGCCCAAGAGCCACGTGTGATACAGCTCGCGCACGTCCTCGGGGAAAACGCGGAGCGCGATCACGATCGAAGCGAGCGAAGGTCCGGATCGTCCGATAGATTGGTTCGGCCCGCTGTGCGTATTATTCCATGATGATCGCCAAGACGTCGCTCGTTGTCGTCGTGCCCGGTGCTCACGGCGAACACCTCGCCCGATGCCCCCAAGCTGTCCGAGGAGCTCGTTCGCAGCGGCGCGTACGAGCTCTGGCTTCGCGGGGGATTGGTGCGCGATCGCGACAAGCTGTGTTGCTGCGTGCGGCGAACAGCTTGCTCGGTCGCAAGCTACCTGCCGGGGTGCACACGGCCCCGGTCGAGAGCGTCGTGAAC
>JAYUYE010000550.1:0-4131 GCA_043752985.1 Myxococcales bacterium | reverse complement strand
CCCCGTGGCGGACGGAGGCGACCAGGGTCGTGAAGTCGTGAACCGCTCCAATGAACACCACGCCGAGCACGATCCACAGGATCGCGGGCAGCCAGCCGAACTGCTGCGTCGCGAGGATCGGGCCGACGATCGGGCCGGCGGCGGCGATCGCGCTGAAGTGCTGACCGAACAGGTAAAACGGCTTGGTCGGGACGAAGTCGATGTCGTCGCGGCGCGTGTGCGCCGGGGTGTCGTCGGTGTTCGCGAGGTTGTACTGGCGCGCGATCAGCCGCCCGTAGAACCGGTACCCCAGCGCGAGTGCCACCAGCACGATGGTGGCGATGACAGGAAGGCTCACGCCGCGAGCATAGTGCACTCCGGCAGGTAGCTACTCCGTCGAACCACATTCGCGGCCATGTCGATCCATGGAAGGGTCTCTGAACCCCGCGACGTGACTACGGGCGCGGATCGTTCGTGCTCGTCTCTTCGAGACGGCGGTACAGCGAGCGGCGATCGATTCCGAGCACGCGCGCGGCGTGGGTCTTGTTGCCACCGACGCTGCTCAGGACCTGCCGCACGTAGCGGCGCTCCATCTCGGTCAGCGGGATCATCTCAGCTGGAGAGTCCGTCGGGATCTCGAGGCGCGCTGACTCGAACTTCTGCACCTTGGCCGGCAGGTTATCGATCTTGATCTCCTTGCCGTCACACATCGCGACCGCGCGCTCGATACAGTTCTCGAGCTCACGAACATTGCCCGGCCAGTCGTAGGCCATCAGCTTGCGCGAGGCATCCTGCGCGACCGAGATCAGCGGCTTGTTCGTGCGCGCCGAGATCCGCGTCAGGATGTGCTGGGCGAGGACGAGGACGTCGCCGGCGCGCGCGCGCAGCGGCGGGACCGGGATCGCGACGACATTGATCCGGTAGAACAGATCCTCGCGAAATCGCTTCTCGTCGACCTCGGTCTCGAGATCACGGTTGGTCGCCGTGACGACGCGTGCCTCGAAGGCCACCTCGGTGTCGCCGCCCACCGGGCGAACGGTTCGCTCCTGGAGGACGCGAAGCAGCTTGACCTGCATCTCGAGCGGCATCTCACCGACCTCGTCGAGAAAGATCGTGCCGCGACCGGCCTGGAGGAAGAGTCCGCCACGCGACTGCTTGGCATCGGTGAACGCGCCACGGACGTGGCCGAACAGCTCGCTCTCGAGGAGCGGGGCCGGCATCGCGCCACAGTTGATCGCAACGAACGGTTCCTTGGCGCGCGGCGACAGCTCGTGCAGCGCACGGGCGACCAGCTCCTTGCCGGTGCCGCTCTCGCCGGTGATCAGCACGGTGGCGTCGCTGTCGGCGACCTGGCGGATCAGCTCGGTGGTCTGCCGGAGCGCGGAGCTCGTGCCCGCGATCGTCGGGATCGGAAGCTCGCGATCGACGGCGGCGCGGAGGCGCTTGACCTCATTGCGCACGGAGAGGTGATCGAGCGCGCGTTTGACCGCGACCTCGAGTGCGTCGATCTTCACCGGCTTGGTGATGAAGTCGTAGGCGCCGGCGCGGATGGCGGCGACGGCGGTGTCGAGAGCGCCCATGCCGGTCAGCACGATCGGCAGCAGATCTGGGTGCCGCTCGTGAAGCTGCGCGCACAGGTCGACGCCGTTCATCCCTGGCATCTGAACATCCGTGACCACGACATCGAAGGACCGCGAGCGCAGGCGTTCGAGGCAGGCGGCCGCCGACTCGACGGCCTCCGCGTCGAAGCCACGGCCGCGAAGCGCGTCGCAGAGCAGCATCCGCGTGTCGTCTTCGTCGTCTACGATGAGGATGGATCCGGTCATGGTTCGTTCTCGCGGGCGGATGCGTGGACTGTGCCACGCAGCAAGAACGCTACGTGCGCGTGAGCCCGTGGAGTAGTCCTCGACGGAGGATGGGCGCTAGCGTGGTCCAACGGAATGGAATGCGCCAGCTCAGATGGTGCACAGTGAGCGCACGGTGGGCGATCAAGCACATCGATCCGTGCGTAGCCGCCCATCGATCGCCCAAGTGCCTGATCGAAAAAGGTCGGTGATCCCTCGTCACGGGGTGGAGCGCCGGCATGGAACACGCAGACCCAGGTGGGATGCTTCCCGCGGATGCCCTGCACGAGATCTCGATCCTGGTCGTCGAGGATGACCTCGATACCTGCCAGCTCTATGAGCGGGCGCTGACCGCGGCAGGCGCCACCGTGCGGACCGCCAGCAGCGTGGGAGCCGCCCTCTGCCTGCTCGCCGGGTTCCGTCCCAATGTCGTGCTCTGCGATCTTCACCTGCCGGAGGTCGACGGCTACGAGCTCCTCAAGGAGGTCCGCGCAGACCCCCAGCTCGCCGGCATCCCGATCATCGCGATCAGCGGCAGCCATCCCGAGCTCGAACGCGAGCGCGCCCTCGAGGCAGGCTTTGCTCGTCACCTCCCGAAGCCAAGCAAGCTTCGCGAGATCGTCACCGCGGTCGCCGACCTCGCTGCGTAGAGTGACGAGCTCCACGCGCGGATCATGAGCGTCGAGCAAGCACCATCGCGCGTGCGCTCACCCCCGCCCCGCGACTCTCGCAAGTGAGGTACTGATCGAGCGGCGATGTGGCGCCCCCGACGCACCTTGGAGGACGAGAGGGCTCTCGCCGAAACGTGGCGTGCAGCATGCCCGTTTCCACATCTCGTGATCGACGACTTCGTCGAACCAGAGTTTCTCGACGGCCTGCTCGCGATCGTCGATGAGGAGCCGGTCCAGCGCTACGCGAGTGACCTGTTCGCGTTCGAAGCGACGGCGCCGGAGCCGACGACGCCAGAGCTCCGCACGCTGCGCGAGCAGTTTGCGGCGACGCTCGCACCTGCCCTGACGCGGATCACCAGCAAGCCCGTGCGGCGTGTCGAAATGCGCGCGTATGCGTATCGCCCCGGTCATTACCTGCTCCCGCACTCCGATCATCAGCACGGCCTGCAGCGCGTGCTCGCCTACGCGTACTATCTGCCATCCCCCGAGCCACCCGCTGGCGGCGAGCTCGAGCTATTTCGGTGCCGCGTCGAGAACGCCGCGATCGTCGCGACCGACAGCGCGCTCGTGATCGAGCCGCGCGCGAATCGGCTCGTGGTGTTCGATGTCAGCGATGTCTCGCTCCATCAGGTTCGCGAGGTCCTCGGCGGACTGCGGATCTCGCTCGCGGGATGGTTTCACGCGTGACGCGCCTCGAGGACCTGTTCGCGCCGCGGATCGCGACGATCGTTCCCGACGCGGTGGGCTCCGGGCTCGCAGCGACGCTGCGCGAACGATTCGAACGCGCCGGCTACACCCGCTACGCACGGGTCGATCGCGGCAGCTATGACGAGCTCCTCGATCCAGGCGAGCTCGAGCCAATCGCGGCGCTGATCACGGTGGCCACCGAGATCACGGAGCGGACACTGATCCTCGCCGACGCGCGCGTGCTTCGGCTCGTGCCCGGCGACTACCTCCTCGCGCACCATGATCGAGTCCACGACGACGACCAGCTCGAGATGATCCTCGATCTATCGCCGGCGCACGTGCCGGACGCTGCGGTGCACTACCGGAGAACCGGCGATGTGTACTTCGAGGTGCCGGCGCAGCCGTGCGCGCTGTCGGTGGTCGCCCGCACGCCAACCGTCAGCTGCAATCATTCGTATATCAGCAAGCTCCATGCGGGCGCGTGCATCGTGCGGCTCGTGCTCCGGCTAACGGCGCCCCCATGAGCGATGCAGCCTGGTGACGGCTCGACGAGCCGAGCACATCGAAGCGATCGCTAGCTCACGGCGCGCCGCAGGCGATCCATTCGGCGAGCATCTCGCGCTCCGCGAGGCTCGGCGCTGCACCTTCGGGCGGCATCTGGTCGTTCGTCGCGTTCGGGCCTGAGCCCGCCGCCTGGTCGACGTGGTCCATGACGACGCGCACACCGATCTGGGTGTCGAAGTCGTGAAACTCCGTCGCGCCCATCCGGGCGTCGCCGGTCAGCGTCGACGAGTGGCAGCGGGTGCAGTAGCTCGCCATGAACGGCTGGCCAAACGTCGCGTACGTGAGCGTCGACGCCGGGGAGCACGTCGCTCCGGTCGCCGGACCGAGCACGTTGTCCTCCTCGCGGCAGCAGCCGTCCCCGTGCCCCATCGTGAACAGGAGCAAGG
>JAYUYE010000549.1:0-9873 GCA_043752985.1 Myxococcales bacterium | reverse complement strand
CCAGCGCGATGCCGGCGAGGATCCAGGTGCAGCGGCGCGACAGGTTCGAGATCGAGGTCAGAACGGGACACCTTCACTCGCCTGACTCGCAGTGGACGATGGTGCAGCGAGCTCTCCGCCCGCGCGCCTCACCTCGCGCTGCCGCATGTCGGCTTCGTCGAGCTCGCGGATCTGCAGCGTCATCCCTTTGCCGGGCGCGATCGCGACCGGAACGGCGTCGAGGTAGAGGTTGATCGAGTTGTCCTTGTTCGTGTAGCCGCTGCCGACTTTCATGAACCACGAACCGCCATCGCGCTTCGTGATCGGCGTCAGCACCTTGTACATTTTGTTCTGCATGGCACCGACAACGAGCAACGGTGATGCCAGGCGCAACAGCGTGATTTCTCGCGTCGCCCTGGCCGGAACGTCCGGACCTCGGACGAAGCTGTCCGGATCTCCGTACATTCGCGGACACGTGCGCGTTCAACGGCCGAGCGTCAGGTCGAAGCGCGCGGTTCCCGCACCGACCTTGATCGACTTCTTGACGATCACAGGCGCACCGTAGACCAGCGACCCCGCCTTCACCGTCGGAACAGGTGGCTGCCACATCGAGACCTCGTAGGTGCCCGGTGCGAGCTCGTCGATCCGGAACCGACCGTGGTCATCGGTGATCGCGTAGTACGGCGTGTCGACACCAACGACCCACGCTGCGCCGAACGCTCCGTCCTCGCTCTCGATCTTGGTGACGCCCACCTTGGCCTGCAGCGCGACGCGTCCGCCCTCGTTGAGCTCGGATGGACTGGCCGCGCCGCCGGGTGCCGTGATCCGGATCCGCGTGGGCTTGCTGTCACCGTGAACCGTGAGGCTCGCCGGCACCGGCGTCACGACCTGCACCGTCGGAACGAACGCGCAGCCGCGCTTGACGACGACGCCGCCCACCGTCGCGGGCCGCTGCTCGCCGCTGGTGTGCGGCATCACGCGCCCGATGGTGACGCGCTCGATGAAGATCAGCACGCCGGCGACCGTGTGCTCGGCGCTGATGTCGAGCGGCTTGATCACACCGCAGCTACTCGTCAACGTTGGTGTGGCCCCACGCCACGAGATCGTCCCCGCGATCGACGATGCGAGACCAGGCTTCTGGGTGTAGCTCGGCGTGCGGTTGACGCCGGGGTATCCCCATTGCGGCGCGACGTAGCTCGCATAGCTCCGCCCGCCATACGCACCGCCGCCGTACATCCCGTAGTTGTTGCCACCGTAGCCATCGCCGCCGTAGGAGCGGCGTGGCGCGAAGCCTTCGCCCTCGCCCTCGGTGCCGGTCATCAGCTTCGCCGATGCACGCGCGAGCACGCCGTGCCCTTCGTCCTTCTCGGTGCCGGCGCCGTACAGCGTTTGCTGTTGCCCCGACCCGCCGCAGGCGATCGCACCGATCACCAGGACGCAGGTCGCGCGGAGGAGCATCCCCACAGCATGCAATGCCGCCCCCGATCCTTCAATCAGGGCGGACTGCCGTAATACGAATCGAGCTGCTGGGCCGTGGCGTCGAGGATGGCGCGCGCGTCGGCAATCGAGATCGAGGTCGAGTACGACACGGCCCCACCGGTTCGCTTGAACGACAGGTTCTTGATCACGCGCGCGAGCGGCTTGCCCATCACCATCTGCAGCGCACGGCTGTCTTCGACACGTTGCTTCGCACTCTCGGCGACCATCACGAACTCGGTCGCGTCCTTCGCGCTCCCGAACCGCAGGTTGCCCTGCACGTACCAGCCTTGCAGCTTGCCCTGCTTGACGAGCTCCATCGCGAGCGTGAGCCGATCGGGAGTCGGCACCGACTGGATCCCGAGGCCGAAGTCATTGCCTTTGAGATCGATGCGCTCACCGCCGGTCGCGATCGTGACGACCAGCGCGGGACCATACGGCTCACCGGACTCCGCCTCGATCGAGCGGATCGCACCGATCCACGCCGGCAGCTTGCCCTTCGCTTCGACCGCGTCGAGATCGCCCGGTGCGGGCGTCGTCAACGTTCCCAGATCGACGGGCTTCGCGAGCATGAACCAGCCGCGGAACGGCGAGATGAACACGCGCTTGTCACCCGGGAACGTCTTGCCGGTGCGCTTGCCGAGCATGCCGCCCTTCGCCGCCGACCAGGTGACCGGCGTCGTTGCGCCGAGGAAGTCGCGCAGCTCGGCGCGCCGGAGCTTCGTGTGCGCGACGAGGGTGGTCTCGCGTGGATCCCGCGGGCTCGGCGTCGAGATCACGAGCGTGTCGAGCCGATCGGCGATCTTTGCCTCGGTCGGACCGAACAGCACGCGGTAGTCGGGCATTGGCCGCAGGAGCCGCTCGGTCTGCGCTGCCCACTCGGTTCCGCGCAGGCGATCGAACCGGATCATCGCGGTCACGATGTGACCCGGCGGGAAGTAGTTGAGGAGATTCGCCGCGGTCCCAGCCGACGTGGGCGCGCCGTCGACGGCAGGCTGGTCGGTGGTGCTCGCCGACCCCGATCCGGATCCCGCCGCGATCGCGGGTCCAGGTTGCGGACTGCGCGCGTCCGAGCCGAGCCCCGATCCCGATCCAGATCCCGCGAGCTCGCTGCCCGAGCCGGGCCCGATCGCGATGTCAACCGCGTCACCCAGCTTCGCGGTGGCATCGCCCACGCCGGCGTCACCAAGGGAAGCGAGCGCCTCGGCCGCGCTACCGCCGCCGGCATCGCTGATGGCTGCGATCGGATCGGCCGCATCGACGACCGCGACCGGATCCGCGTCGGTGGCCGCATCGATCACGGCGATCAGATCGGCGGCATCGACCCCGGCGTCGCTCGGATCGACGCCGCCGTCGAGCCCTGCGACCATCGGCTCGGACGCATCGATCGGCGCGTCGGGCCTCGGCCGCGCATCTGGCTTCGCCGCATCGGGCGGCGCATCGGGTGGCGCATCAGGGACGCCGGCGTCGATCGCGAATGCTTCCCCGTCGGGAACGGGCGTCTGAGTCTGCGCGGCCGCCTTGTCGAGCAGGTCCTGGGTCGCGGCCATCGCCTCGTCGAGCTTGCGCGCGACCTCGGGCGGCAGCGCCTCGACCTCGCGCGGCACCGGGGCGACCTCGATGTCGACAATCTCGGGCTCCGTCGCAGCTTTGCCCTCGAACACGACTGCGCCGATCACGAGCACGACTGCGTGAAGCAGCACACTCACGATCACCGCGCGCCGCAGCGCCCGCATGCCGCCTGGGATCAGTGGAGGTTGCACGATTCTCGACGAGCGCCCCTCAGGGCAGTAGCATCACCCTATGGCCGAGTCCAGCGAGCGGGAGCTCACGGCCGACGAGGCCGCGTACGTGGCCACCGCACGCGACAAGGCGTTCGTGCTCTATGAAGGAATCCGCACGCCCCACCGCAGCTGCGGCATCGCTCTCGCCGAAACGTTCGGCCTGCCGACACGCGCCTACCAGGCCTTGCGCCGAGGCGGCATCACGGGCAAAGGAACCTGCGGTGCGATCCGCGCCGGTGAACAGGTGCTCGGCGAGCTGCTCGGAGATCCGAGCCCGACCGGCGTCGTCACGCCCGAGCTGCGCTCCGCGGTGAGCTGGTACCAGGAGGCATGGCGCATGCGAATGTTCGCGGCGCAGGCTGCACCCGATATCGTGTGCGACTCGCTGGTTCGTCCTCACGGTGACTTCATGGGGCCGGCACGCAAGGCGTTCTGCACCAATCTCGCCGCAGACGTTGCGGCGCTCACGGCTGAGGCGTTATGTCGGTTCGCGTCGAACCGCCCTCCGATCGCGCCGGTGGAGATCTCATGAAGCTGAGCAAGGACCAGGTCGCCGCCGTCGTTGCCGAAGCGGGCAAGAAGATGAGCGACCCGAACTACTCGGCCGTCCTCGTCGGTGGCTTCGTACAGAGCCAGACGCCAGTCGCTCAGTTCATCAGCGCGCACGAACGCGATCTCGGCGGTGCCGAGGCGATCGTCAACGTGATCTTCCACTGCGCCCTCGTCGCCCACTGCTTCGAGCGCAACGGCGGCCGGGTCCGCACGCTGTCCTACGAGGATCTCGACGCAGCGTCCCGAGGTGAGCCGCTGGTCCGCCTCGAGGAGGCGCAACTGCCGCTCCACGAGTTCATCATGGCGAACGTCGAGAACGCCGAAGCGCAGAAGCTGATCGCGATGATCGCGCTCGCGATCGACAGCATGTCGTAACCCCACTCCCGTGCCAGCGCGCGGGCGCCGTGATAACACTCGGCGCATGGCGAACCCGACCGCGACCTTCGAGACCACGCTCGGCTCTTTCACGGCCGAGATTTATCAAGACAAGATGCCGGTCACTGCCGGCAACTTCGTGAAGCTCGTGAAGCAGGGCTTCTACGACGGGCTGCACTTCCACCGCATCATCCAGAACTTCATGATCCAGTTCGGATGTGAGTTCTCGAAGGATCCGAACAGCCCGCGCTGCGGCACCGGCGATTCGCCGTTCGGCAAGATCCAGGACGAGCACCCACCCGCGCACAAGATCTCGAACGAGCCGGCCACGCTGTCGATGGCAAACACCGGTCGTCCGAACTCGGGCGGCGCACAGTTCTTCATCAACACCGTCCACAACGATCGCCTCGACTGGTTCACCCCCGGGCCGTCCAAGCACCCGGTGTTCGGCAAGGTCACGTCGGGCCTCGACATCGTCAAGAAGATCGAGACCACGCAGACCGACGGCAACGACCGTCCGAAAACGCCGGTCAAGATGATCAAGGTCACCGTCAACGAGTAAGGAATCCGGCGCCTCACCCGTGGTCTGATGACCCGGATGGGGGTTCGCTGGGTTGTGGCGATCGCGCTGGCGATCGTGGTCGCGATCCGCGGCATGGTGTTCGCGGCCCCGCGTACGATCCGTGGTGTCGTGATCGAAGCGGGTTCGCCCACTCCGATCGAAGGCGCATCCGTGCTCGGCGAGCGCGGTGACATCGCGGTCACCGACATCGACGGCTACTTCACGCTGCTCGTCGACGATCGAGATCGCGAGATCGCGGTCGCGGCGAGCGGCTACGTCGCGACGACGATCAAGATCCCGCGCGGCAACGACGTGATCCGGATCGTGCTGCGGATCGGATCGAGCGGCGAACTGATCGAGGTCTCGGGGCGTGCTCCCGAGGAGACCAAGCCGCTGTCGTATGCGCTCACCGCCGACGAGATCCGGTTCATCCCCGGTGCGGGCAACGATATCTTGCGCGCGATCCAGGTGCTGCCCGGGGTGGCGCGGATTCCGTATTCGTTCGGCGGGCTCGTCCTGCGCGGGATGTCACCGCGCGACACCGCGGTCTTCCTCGACGGAATCGAAGTGCCTCTCGCGTTTCACTTCGGCGGCGTGACGTCGTTCTACCCGGGCGGCATGCTCGCAGACATCAAGCTGACGTCGGGCGGCTTCGATGCGTCGTACGGCCGTGCGCAGGGCGGCCTCGTCACGCTCGCCACACGCGAGCCGCGGCGCGACCGGTGGCGAATGGGCGGCTCGATCGGACTGCTCGATTCTTCGGTGCAGGTCGAGGGGCCGCTCCCTGGCAAGGGCGGCATCATCGCCGGGCTGCGGCGCAGCTACTTCGACGCCGTGATCGCGCCGTTCGTGGAGGACGACGTGCCGCTACCGAGCTACTGGGACTACCAGATCCGCACGAGCTGGGGCGATCCGCGCAAGCGCGGCCGGATCTCACCGATGATCTTCGGATCGATCGATCGCGTCGCGAGCGACGAGGTCAGCGTGACGTCGACGTTCGTGCGGCTCGCGGCGCCGATGCAGCGGCAGTGGGGTGCGACGACGCTCCACGTCGTGCCGTGGCTCGGCCTCAATCGCCTGAGCTTCGAGGACAAGCCGGAGGGCGGGAAGTTCGCGCGCCCGACGTATCCCGGTGGCATCCGTGCGGAGCTGACGCGCGACGTTCGCTGGGGCCACCTCCGCGGCGGCGCCGAGCTCAACGGCGGCTACCTCGCACCGACGCAGGTCAGCGTCAGCAGCGAAGCAGGGCCCGACGAGATCCGCGGCACGTCGTCGATCGCGTGGACCGACATCGCGCTGTGGACCGAAGCTCGCTACAAGCTCGACGGTGAACGATTTGCGCTCAAGCCTGGCCTCCGCGCCGAGGTCTACGGCCTGACCGGCGAGCTCGTTCTCGATCCGCGCCTCAACATCCATCAGCAGCTGTCGCCGGAGTTGACGATGCGGCAATCGATCGGCCGCTATCACCAGCCGCCGACGCCCGGCGACGTCGATCCGGACAACGGAAACCCGGAGCTCGACAGCTCGTACGTCGATCAGCTGTCACTCGGCGTCGACGTGAAGCTGCCGCACGAGATCACCGCATCGGTGACCGGCTTCTTTCACTACGGCAAAGGAATCGGGATCCGGCTGCGCAATCCTCGACCGGGTGGTGAGTCGCCCGAGCCAAACCTCGGCGGGCTCGGCGCGACGTTCGAGCTCCTGCTCGAGAAGCAGCTCGGCTTCGCGATCTATCGCCAGGATATCGGACGCTCGCGCAGCGGCGGGGGCGAGGTCTTGATCAAGCGCAACGTCGGCTCGCTGTTCGCGATGCTCTCGTACACGCTGTCGATCGCGGAGCGCACGGACGACCCACGCGCGATCGACATCTCGCGCACCGGCACCCCGTGGCGACCGTTCGAGCTCGACCAGCGCCATAATCTCCAGATCGCGGTCTCGAAGAAGCTCACGAACTGGCGGTTCGGCGCACGCCTGCAGCTCGTGTCGGGCAACCCGTACAGCCCGACGACGTACGACACCGAGCGCGGCGAGCTGATCCAGCGACCGTGGGCCGCGAAGCTGCCGGCGTATGTCTCCCTCGATCTGCGTGCCGATCGCCGCTGGCACCGCTGCTGGGGCACCATCAACCTCTACATCGACGTCCAGAACGCCACGAACCGGAGCAACGTCGAGGGCCGCGAGTTCAACTTCGATCTCGGTGCCAATGAGGACATCCCGGGCCTACCGATCATCCCGTTCATCGGCGTCGAGTTCCTGCCGCTGATCTAGGCTGTACCGAGCCGGCCCGGATGGCGCATGTACACCTCGACCTCGCTCGCCTCGACTCCGCGAGATCCCCGTACTAGTGTCCCCGCATGTCTCGCCTGTCCATTCTTCTGATCGCCGTCGTCACCGCGTGTGGTGGCAAGTCCACCCCTCCACCGGCGACGCCGTTGCCGGCCGACCCCGCTCCGGTAGAGGCCAAGAAGGAGCCCCCCGCCGAGCCCGCGAAGCCGCAGCCGCTCGGTCCGGTCGAGGTCAAGATCCCGTCGGCACCGGTCACGGTCAAGCTCGTGTCCGCCGGCAAGGGCAAGAAGGCGCCGCTGCGCTACAGCGCAAAGGCTGGCGAGAAGCAGCAGGTCGAGCTCGCGATGGACTTCAGCGCGAAGCAGACCGAGAACGGCGCCTCGCAGGATCAGATCGTCCCCACGATCGTCCTCGTCGGTGACGCCGAGACCAAGGCCGTCGACAAGGATGGCAACGCGGAGTACACGCTGACCGTCAACACCACCGACGCCAAGGACGTCGCCGGCTCCCAGATCCCCGCCGAGAAGTTCCGCACCGTCCTCGGCTCGCTCGCCGGCCTCACGATCTCCTCCTCGCTCGCGGCCAACGGCGCCGTCGGCGACGTCACGATGCGCGTCGAGAAGCCGACGGACATGTCCGCGGGCGCGCTCGAGCTGATCCGCCTGACGCTGCCGGCGTTCCCGGTCCTCCCCAAGGAGCCCGTGGGCGTCGGCGCGAAGTGGCAGGCCACCAGCACCGCGAAGCTCGCCGACAAGCTCGACGTCACGCAGGTCACGGACTACGAGCTCGTCGCGCACAAGGGCACCACCTGGACCATCAAGGGCAAGACGAAGGTCACCGGCGCCGATCAGAAGATGCAGGGAGGAGACGTCTCCGCCATCAAGGGCTCTGGCTCGAGCGAAGCCACGCTCGCCGACGGCACGCTCTACCCGGCGTACAAGACGCTGCTCGAGACCGAGTTCACCGCGGCCGAAGCCGGCAAGAGCATGCAGTTCGCGCTCAAGATCGGCGGCGCGGTCACGCCTGCGAAGAAGTAAGCGCCGTCCGGGGCTGCGCGCTGAAAACGCGCGCGGGTAGCAATTCGGCTCGCTGGTGGCGATCGCCGTCCAGCGTCACACCCGCCGGAGCTGGCGACGTCCGGTTACGCGCTGAGCTCGGTGTACAGCCGGCCGATTCGCTCGCGCATCGCGGTCTGCGCTTCGTCGGGGCCGACGATCCAGGCGTGGCGGCCGAGGCCGAGCACCCACTGGGTGACCCACTCGAAGCCGTCGCAGTCGACGAGGAGCTCGGCCGAGCCGTCGTCCTGCATCGTGACCTCGCCGACGGGCCAGTTGACGCCGATGCGGGTGACCGCGAGCGGATCGAGCTGGACGCGAACGGTGATGGAGTCGGCGGACGGGACGTAGAGGCGGTCGCGGCGGTAGGCCTCGAGGTCGAAGTTCGCGGGCTTCTCGAAGCGCTCGGTGGTGGTCCGGAGCGCGCCGATGCGATCGAGGCGGAAGGTGCGGACGTCGCCCCGCTTGTGACAGAACGCGACGACGTACCACTCGCCGGCGTGATGGACCATGCCGTAGGGATCGATCGGGCGCCGCTCGGCCTGGTTGCGCGAGACGGCGGCGTACTCGATCTCGACGCGCTCGTAGCGGCGAGCGGCGGTGACGAGGAGGCGGAGGTGCGCGGCGACCGCGAGGTCGGCGGAGGCGATCACGGTGGAGGTCGCGAGGCTCTCGGCTTCGCGGGCGTCGCGACCGAGGGCGGTCAGGAGTTTTTTTTCGGCGCCTTCCATGGCAGCGTCGAACGGGGCAATGCCGCTCTCGCGCAGCGCGCGGATGCCGAGGAGGAGAGAGCAACCTTCGGCCGGGGTGAGGCGGAGCGGGCGGGTGAGGCGATGGGCGAGATCGACGAACACGCGGCCTTCGTCGACGGAGACGAGGAGGTATTCGCCGGGATCGCCATCGGGCGGACCGACCTGCGAGAGGAGCTCGAGATCGGCGAGGAGCTCATCGCGCTCGGCGCCGAGCATCTTCGCGAGCTGATCGACGAGGACGCCCTCGGGGTACTTCGCCACGTAGGGAACGATGTAGAGGAGGCGGCGGATCTTCTGGCTGACGTCGCGCATCACGCCACCTCGCCGGGGATGACAGTGAGCGGGGCAGGGTAGTGAGTCGCGATCGCAGCGAGCTCCTCGGCGATCCGCGCGCGCAGGCGTTCACCGCGGACGATCCGGATCGCGCCCTTGGCGGCGAGGATGCGGGTCGCGGCGAACTCGAAGTTGCCGCAGTCGAACGTCACGAAGGTGCGGTCGCCGTCCTTGTGCTTGACGGCGCTGATGCCGAAGTCTTCGTTGCCGACCTCCGCTGCCTCGGGCGAGAGCGCGAGCTGAACTTCTTCGGGCGCGTCGGTGGTGAAGGTCCACGGCGAGCGCTGGGCGTAGGCCTTGACGTCGAAGTCGGCGGGGCGCTCGAAGTCGGGGGACTTCGGTTTCGGCGCCTGCTCGACGGCGAGCATGCGGTCGACGCGGAACGAGCGGACTTCCTTTCGGAGATGACACCAGCCGACGGCGAGCCACGCGCCCTCGCGATAGACGAGTGCGTAGGGATCGAGATCGCGCTTGCTGACCATGCCGGTCGCGGCTGCCTGGTAGGTGAGAGTGACGCGCTTGCGGAGGCGCGTGGCGGACTCGAGGGTCGCGTAGATCTCGCTGAGCTCGGGACGCGAGTCGCGACCGGCGGCGGGGAGCGTGCGGCCCGGGAAGTGAACGAGCACGGGCGCGGGGCGCGGGAACTCGGTCGGCGTGTCGGGGAGATCGGGGAGATCGAACGCGAGCTTCTTGAGCGCGAGGTCGACGATCTTGGGATA
>JAYUYE010000548.1:0-4134 GCA_043752985.1 Myxococcales bacterium | reverse complement strand
TCACCAAGGACGTCAACATGCGCGTCCGTGGCGACGCGCTGGGACTCGCCTCGGTCGACTTCGAGCCGGAGCGGATCCAGATCGACGAGCTGTACTCGGGCAACCGCGAGCTCGTCGTGCCGCCCGGTACGATCGACAAGTTCTATGCGGACGGCAACGTCGTTGTCGACGCGCCAGGCCTGCACGCCAACGAGTACCTGACGCTCAAGGACGAGAGTGGCAAGAGCGCGCTGACCAAGTGGGACAAGAACCTCGCGAAGGCGGTCCCGGTCAAGAAGCTCCGTGAGGGCGTGTGGGGCATCAAGCCGCGCAACAAGGAGCAGCACTTCGCGCTCGACCTCCTGCTCAACGATGACGTCAAGCTGGTGACCCTCGTCGGCAAGGCTGGCACCGGCAAGACCCTGCTCGCGATCGCCGCGGGTCTCCAGAAGGTCACCGAGGAGCAGGTGTACTCGAAGCTCCTGGTCTCGCGCCCGATCTTCCCGCTCGGCCGCGACATCGGCTACCTCCCCGGCACGATCGAGGAGAAGCTGAACCCCTGGATGCAGCCGATCTACGACAACCTCGAGCTCCTTCTCGGCCTCAACAAGTCCGACAAGAAGGAGGGCCGCAGCTATGCCGAGCTCGTCGACCTCGGCTTCGTCGAGATCGAGCCGCTGACATACATCCGTGGCCGCTCGCTGCCGAACGTCTTCATGATCGTCGACGAGGCGCAGAACCTGACGCCGCACGAGGTCAAGACGATCGTGACGCGCGCCGGTGAAGGCACGAAGATCATCCTGACCGGCGACCCGTATCAGATCGATCATCCGTACCTCGATTCGTCGAACAACGGGCTGACCACGGTCGCCGAGCGGTTCAAGCTCGAGCAGATCGCCGGCCACGTGATCCTGACGAAGGGTGAGCGCTCGCCGCTCGCCGAGCTGGCAACCCAGATCCTGTGAATCGGCTCGCGCTCCTCGCCGCGCTTGCACTGACGGCGCGCGCGGAGGCGCAGCGACAGCCGGGCTGGGAGGTTCGCGTCGCGGAGCGCATCGAGGTCTCCGTAGGGACCGGCGGTGCGATCGCGATCTCGATCGCCGTCGATCGTGGGCTCACGGTGTCGAAGGACGCGGCCGTGATCGTCGACCTCGTGGCACCGGCCGGAGTCACGCTGCGCAAGCGGCGGCTCGGTCGCGGAGAGGCCGTCGACCCCGAGGCCGATGCGCCACGGTTCGCGGTCGCGGTGCGCGCGACCGAGGCCGGTGATCACGCGGTGAAGATCCGCGTGCGGTTCTGGGTCTGCGGCGGCAAGGCGTGTCGGCCGGTCGATGTTCGGCGATCGGCGGTGGTCGCCGTGGCACCGACTCCATCGGGTCCTCCGGCAGATGCCGGCGCTGGAGTCGTGCCATGAAGCTGTGCGCGCGTGGTGCGAGCCCGGCGTGATCATCGTCGCGGCGCTCGCGGCGCTCGCGACGATCGCGACGTCGCGCAAGGACGTGTCCCGAACGCCCGACACCGGACTCCGCTCCAGCTTTGGGGCCTCAGATCAGCCAGTTACGGGTGCGACGGCATAGATCGGAACGCCGGGTCGTGCGTCGAACTACCCATGATCACCCGCCAGAAGCTGGTCACCTTCGGGATCCCGACCCTCGCGACCGGAACCATCGTCCTCGCCGCCCTCCTGTCGCCGTGGTCCAGCCGCGGGGATGACCCGCAGATGCCCCGGCACCCGGAGGTCATCCCATCTCACGGAGGCGGCACGCAGATCGACGTCGTGTTCGCGGTCGATACGACCGGCTCGATGGGCGGCCTGATCGACGGCGCAAAGCGCACGGTGTGGTCGATCGCGAATCACATCCGCAAGTCGGACTCCAAGGCGAGCCTCCGGATCGGCCTGGTCGCGTATCGCGACGTCGGCGACGACTACATCACCAAGGACTTCGCGCTCACCACGGATCTCGATTCGGTGTTCGCGGAGCTCTCGAGCTTCCAGGCCGACGGCGGTGGTGATGTCCCCGAGAACGTGGATGCAGCTCTCGACGTCACGCTGCACAAGATGAAGTGGCGCTCCGGTGCGAAGAAGCTGGTCTTCCTCGTCGGTGACGCGCCTCCGGCGAGCCGCGGTGACGTCCCCACGTTCGACGTCCTCGCGCGCGAGGCGGGCGAGAAGCAGATCATCATCAACACGATCCGCGCGGGCCACGATCAAGAGACCGCGATGGCGTTCCAGCAGATCGCGAGCCTCGGTCGTGGTGAGTTCTCGTCGATCCAGCAGGACGGTGGCGTCCAGCAGATCGCGACGCCGTACGACCGGAAGATGGCCGAGCTGTCCGCCAAGATCGACGAGACGTCGATCATCGCCGGCGACGACGGAGTTCGCCGTGCGTACGCCGCCAAGATGGGCTCGGTCGCTGCGGCTCCGCCCGCTGCACAGGCGGATCGCGCCGCGTACTACGGTGGAGCCGACAAGCGCTCCGATGACGACCTCGTGGGCGGCTACGCGACCGGCGCGATGAACGTCGACTCGGTGAAAGACGGAGACCTGCCGGCCGACATGCGCGGCATGGCCAAGCCGCAGCTCAAGGCCGAGCTCGACCGTCGCGTCGCGGCCCGCAAGGCGGCCCAGGCGGAGATCGGCCAGCTGGCCAAGCAGCGCGACCAGTACCTCGAGGAGCAGGGCGCCAAGGGCGGCGGCGAGGGCGGCTTCGACGTCAAGGTCAAGGCAACTGTCGAGAAGCAGTTGAAGTAGGTCTTTCCCGGGCGCCGGAGTAAATCCGGCGCCCTCCGTTCCGGGGGCCGGCGGCCGTGGTATGTCGCCCCGATGTTGTTTTCTGAACTGGGTCTGATCCCGCCGCTGATGTCAGCCGTCGCTGCCGAGGGCTACACCGAGCCGACGCCGATCCAGGTCCGCGCCATTCCGCACGTGCTCGCCGGCCGCGACCTCCTGGGCCTTGCGCAGACCGGCACCGGCAAGACGGCGGCGTTCGCGCTGCCGATCCTGCAGCGCCTCACCGAGAAGACCAACGGCGCGGGACGCACGCGGCCGATCCGCTGCCTCGTCCTGACCCCGACCCGCGAGCTCGCCTCGCAGATCGGCGAGAGCTTCTCGACCTACGGCAAGAATCTGCCGCTCCGCAACACGGTGATCTTTGGCGGCGTCGGCATGGACGCCCAGAAGCAGGCGCTGCGCTCCGGGATGGACATCGTGGTCGCCACGCCGGGCCGGCTCCTCGATCTGATGGGGCAGGGCCTCGTCGATCTGCGGCCGCTCGAGGTGTTCGTCCTCGACGAAGCAGACCGCATGCTCGACATGGGCTTCATCCACGACGTCAAGAAGGTGATCGCGAAGCTACCGCACGTGCGGCAGACGCTGTTCTTCTCCGCGACGATGCCGCGCGAGGCGCAGCAGCTCGCCGACCAGCTCCTCAAGAACCCCGAGACCGTTGCGGTCAAACCGCCGTCGACGACCGCCGAGAAGGTCGACCAGGAAGTGTTCTTCGTCGAGAAGGCGGACAAGCGCGCTCTGCTCCAGGAGCTTCTCCAGGACCAGGCGATGAAGCGCGTGCTCGTGTTCTCGCGCACCAAGCACGGCGCGAACCGGATCGCCGAGCACCTCGTCAAGGCCCGCATCGAGGCCGAAGCGATCCACGGCAACAAGAGCCAGGGCGCCCGCGAGCGCGCACTCGCCGGTTTCAAGTCGGGCCGCGTCCGCGTCCTCGTCGCGACGGACATTGCGGCGCGTGGCATCGACGTCGACTCCGTCACCCACGTCGTCAACTTCGACGTCCCCGAGGTCCCCGAGACCTACGTCCACCGGATCGGCCGCACCGCGCGCGCCGGCGCCGCCGGCATTGCGATCACGTTTGTCGAGGTCGACGAGCGCGGCGATCTCCGCGCGATCGAGAAGCTGACGCGCCAGGAGATTCCGGTCGTCGAGGGTCACCCGTACGAATCCACGATTCCGCACTCCGCGACGCCGCCCCCGCGGCTGTCGGCGCGCGAGAAAGAGCAGCGGGGTGATCGCGAAGGTCGTCCGCCGCCGGGCCGTGGCCGTGGTGATCGCGGGCGCAGCGGTGGCGGCGGTGGCGGCGGTGGCGGTGGTGGCGGTGGTCGGCGCAGCGGCGGCGGCGGCGGTGGTGGCGGAGGTCGTCG
>JAYUYE010000547.1:0-9881 GCA_043752985.1 Myxococcales bacterium | reverse complement strand
GATTCGCGCGATCACCCTCGAGCAGCGCGATCTGGCGAAGGATCGCGAGCGCGTTGTCGAAGGAGCTGGCGCGAAAGAAGACCCACGCGAGGCAGACGTACGCGAACACGAGGACCACGGAGGTCTGCCGGCGGAGTCGATAGAGCAGGCGCGCGATCGCGGTGCCGGTCCCGGAGCTTCCGAGCTCCGCTGACTCGAACGCGTCGGCGACGATGCCGAGGATCCAGGTCACAGCGATCAGCGGAATCCACGTCCACGGCGGTTGATAGGCGAGCGCCGCGAAGAACGCGATCGCCGCCACGCACATCAGCAGGCGCAGAACCTCACTGAGCCACAGCGAGCGGACGCCCCAGATGTGCTGGAACGGCACCGGAACACCGACCGGTTCCGGTGTGGACGGTTGCTCGCGTCCGAGCCAAGCCGTGACGACGGCCCACAGCGGCGTCAGGTACAGCCAGGCGATCACGAGGTGCGTCCATGTCGATACGTCGGGGAGCGCGAACCGCTGGACCGCGTAGCCGAACGCCGCCAGTAGGCCGCACCCGGCGAACAGGGACCACGCCTGACGCGGATCACCGTGCGTCGCGCGCTGGAAGAAGCGTGTCACCGCGAGCCCGAGACCGTGCAGCGCACCCCACACGATGAACGCCCAGCTCGCGCCGTGCCACAGCCCGCCGAGCAGCATCGTCAGGATCAAGTTGACGTAGGTCCGCCACGGCGCGCCCTTGCTGCCACCGAGCGTGATGTAGAGGTAGTCGCGCAGCCACGTCGACAGGCTGATGTGCCAGCGGCGCCAGAACTCCTGGAGGTTCGCGGATCGATACGGCGTGCGGAAGTTCTCCGGCATCGTGAACCCGAGAACGCCTGCCGAGCCGATCGCGATATCCGAGTAGGCAGAGAAATCGAGGAAGATCTGCAGTGCGTACGCAACCACACCCGCGACGACCTCGATCGAGCTGAACCGCTCGGGGGCCTCGAACACACGGTCGACGATCGACAGCGCCAGGGTGTCGGCAATCGCGATCTTCTTGAACAGCCCGAGCGCGATCCGATAGAGGCCGTGCGTCGCCCGTTCGAGATCGAGCGCAGGCGGTCGCTCGAGCTGCGGCAGCAGGTCCTGAGCGCGCACGATCGGTCCGGCGACGAGCTGTGGAAAGAACAGCACGAAGGTCGCGAACGTGACGACGGACTTCGTCGCCGTGATCTCCTTGCGGTAGACGTCGATCGTGTACGACAGCGACTGAAACGTGTGGAACGAGATTCCCGCGGGGAGGATCAAGTTCATCCGGTCGACGTCGAGCCCGAGGACATCCTGGGTGAAGAAGTCGGCGTACTTGAAGAACACGAGAATGCCGAGGTTCGAGCACAGGCTCACGATCAGGAGCGCCTTGCGCCGCCGCGGATCCTCGGTGCGCTGGATCCAGAGCCCGAGGTAGTAATCGAGGACGATCGTCGCGAGCAAGAGCGCGAGCAGGTACCGATAGGGGCCTGGCATCGCTGCCGCCCACGCGTGATAAAACAGCGACGACGCGACGAACAGGATCACGACGCGGCCGAGCACGCGTCCTTCAGCGTTCTGCGATGCACCGAACCCGATCCCGAGGATCGAGAGCACGAGCAGGTGACCGTGGTCGACGACCGCGCGCGTGACCTCGTCGAGTGTTCCTGAATCCCACGCAACCAAGACCACCGCACCAACCGCGGCGAGCGCGACCACGAAGCCGCGCGCGATCCACTGCTGACCGTGATCGGATCCGATCCAGGTGGCGCCACGCCGTCCGACATAGATCGCGCCGGCCAGCAGCGCGGAGCCCGCGACCCAGCGCACCAGCAACCATGTGGGCCACTCCACGTCGACGCGCGTGCTCGCGACCAGTCGGACCAGCGTGCCGCCGAGCGGATCCCACATCGCATCGGGATTCTTCGCGACGAGCAGGAACACGACGTCGCCGAGCAGCACCATGATCGCGAGCCGCGCCCACGCCATCCTCGATCCACCCCAGCGCCCGAGGGCGTACAGGAAGAACACCGCGATCAGAAACAGCGGGTAGTCCGGACTCGAGAACAGCATCTACGGCGTCGACTTCGTCTTGTTCTTCGCCTGGCGCCAGCGGTCGTATTCGGCGAGCAGCGCCCCGGAGAGCGCCTCGGCCCACATCTGATAGCCAGCGTCGCTGAAGTGAACGTGATCTTTGAACGCGGCACGCGGCTCGGCCGTGACCCAGCCGTGCATGCGATCCGGGCCTCCCATCGCGGACAGCGTATCGAAGAAGACGACCTTGTTCCGCGCGGCGGCTGCGTGCTGCACCGCGATGATCTCGGTGAGCACCGCGGGCGTGCGCCACTCGCACTCGGGCACGACGATGCCGTCCTTCGACGGCTTCATCCGATCGCACGCTCTGCCCGCCTCGCGCACACCCATGTCCGGTGGTCCAAGGACCAGGATCGACGCGGTCGGAGCCGCCGCGCGAACCCGCAGGATCGTCTCGTCGTAGTACCTCGCGAGCGCCTCGAGATCGAGATCCGGATCATCGGCTTCGTTGGTGCCGTACTGCAGCACCACGAGCCGCGGATCGCGCGTCGCGAGCTGCTCGCCGATGATCGACCAGTCCCACGAGCGCAGGCTTCCGAGCCGGCGACCGACCACGCCGAGCGAGTCGACGATCACACCCGGCTCGAGCGTCTCGAGCCCGACCCCGAACAGATCGAGGCGACCACCGCCGCCGTGCTCGAGCGTCAGCTTGTGATGGCCCTTCGGCACCCCGATTACCTGACGCGCCGGATGCGGAGGCTCGATCGCGACAGTCCTGGTCGGCAGCTCCTGCCACGCACCCTCATCGACGCGGTAGCGCAGCAGGCCGTGGTCGGGTGCCGCCTGATAGAGGATCTCGAACTGCGCCACGGTGGTCCCGGCGGGACAGTCCGCGCAGGTCTCGACCCACAGCTGCGCGCCCTTCTTGTCACCGAACACGCGGAGCCCGCCGATGCCGAACGGCTCGACGTCGCCCGACTTGCCACCGACCGCCGCCTTCCACGAGCCACTCGCGCCGTAGCGGACGTCGCGCTGGTAGTAGTGCTTCGCGACCGGCCGGCCCGCCGCAACGAGGCCGCGGCCCGCGTCACCGAACCGCTTCTGCCAAACGACGCGCAACCGCGACGTCATCGAATCACCCGCGGTGTGCGAGTCACCAAAGAAGATCACGTCGGCGCGCGCCATCGGCTGCTTGCGCTCCGCAGCGTCGAGCTGCAGGAACAGTGGCTCGAGGCTGCCCGCCGGCGCGTCGAGGAAACCGGGCACCGCGGCGACGACGGGCTCGCTCGCGCTGCCCTCGCCGGATCCGGTCGCTAGTGGTGGACGCGGTAGCTGCGGCGCAGGTAACCGGTCGCCATCGCAGCCGACCTCGCAACCGAGGAGCGCGAGAGCGGCGCCGATCGCCGTACCCAAAGCTCTAGTGAGTCCCATACCGCCGGTAGCCAGCCATCAGCGCGTCGAACACCGCGTCGGCCATCTTGTTGGCGCCCTTGCGCGAGAGATGCTGAAAATCGGAACCGACGTAGCCCTTGCGGAACCACTTCGCCGCCGAGCCTTTGCCGCCCATCCAGTCATAGGTCGAGAAGAACGCGCAGCCACTCGCGAGCGCGGCCTTGCGCTGCGCGTCGATCAACGCCGGCATGACAGGCCGCGACGGATACGCACCATCGCGCGCCTCGGCCTGATCGGTCGGCGACACCACGAGGCACGTCGCATCCGGCCGCGCCGCGCGGATTGGCATCAGCACCTTCTCGTAGTTGGTCTGGTACGCCTTGGTGTCGCGGTCACCGGGCTGGAGCCACTGCGCTTCGTTCGCGCCGATCATGACCATGATCAGATCCGACTTGCGGTGGCCGAGCTCGATCGCGAAGTGCGCCGCGTTGTGATTCGCGAAGCTCTTCACGTTGACGCTGACGATCCCGAAGTTGTCGACGACCGCGCCCGAGCTGTTCTCGAGGTCGATACCAAACACGCGCACGCGGCCGGTGGTCTGCAACTGGAACTGTTTCGCGCCTGCCGCGATCGTTCCGGTCGCGACAACGCCCGTCTTCTCGGCGCCCTTGGTGTCGGCGGTCAAGACCTCGATACCGTCCGCCTTGACCTGCATGCTGCCGCCCCTGGGCTGCGTCAGGTAATGGACCTCGACATGCGTCGCGGTTCCCGCATTGAGCTTGAACGTCGCGCGGCCGCCGTCGGTCTCTGCGGTTGCGCCGCCCGCGCCATAGAGGCCATCGGCAATCTGCTGCGTCGAGATCGCGTGCGTCGCCCACGTTCCGCCGTGCGTGCGCGTGATGCCCTCGTGGAAACAGAACCGATGCGGCGCGACGACGTAGACAAAGCCCGGCCCGCCATCGCCGAGCTCGCCCTGCAGTCGCGAGCGTAGCCGCGCCGGAATCGCATCGGTCGCGACCACCGAGTCGCCGTACCAGGACACCCGCACGGCGCGACCGAGCTTGTTGCCTGCCTCCGTGGCGACCGCGCGATAGAACGAGTCCATCGCCCAGCGCTTGCACGAAGCGGCGGTGCCGTCGACGCAGACGTCTTCGAGCGCGCTGCCGCGTGCGCGATCCCCGGTGGCCCCCACCGCAGGCACACCGCTGTGATCGTCCTCATCATTGCCGGCCTCGGCCACGGTGGTCGGCGCAGCCGTGAAGCCCGGCGCCACCGGCGCGGCCTCGGAATCGCGCGGCGTGATCAGCCGGTCCGCGAGCGCCTGGACCGTGCCGTCGACCACATAAAGACCCGCAATCAGAAACCCGCAGAACCACAGCAGCGTGGGTGCGATGGACCAGCTGCGATCAGACGCCGACATCGTCGTCTAACGTATGCGAACCGTCGGGGGAGTCAACACCGCCCCTGGCGCGCACCTCGCATAAGATCGCCGCGGAGGGACACGTCATGCGGTTTCCGATCTTTCTTGGACTCGTAACTGGACTGGTTTCGGGGTGTGGCGACGATGGTGATGGATCTAACGTCGACGCACCGCCGGTTCATCCACCGCCGCGGGTGATCTCGGGTGGTGGAATCGGCGACGGTCCGATCGACGGTGTCGCGAATGTCTACGTCATCGATGACGCGACCCGGATGCCGATCAGCGGCGCCACGGTCCGGGTCGGTACCGTCGACGGCACGACCGACGCCGCAGGCCTGTTCGTGGCCGAGGGGGTCACCGGCCCGCAGACCGTGGTGGTCAAGGCCTCGGGCCACCGCACGGACATGTGGGTCGGCGCGAACGGGACCAACATGACGTTTAACCTCGAGACCGCGCCCGAGCTCGTCCCGGCCGCGGCGACCATCGCAGGCAGAGTCGACCTCGCATCGATCACGCTCGCCGCTGGCCACCTCAAGGTTGCCCAGGTCTTTTACTCGCAGACCGATGACATCGGTGACCCCGCGAACGAGATCGCGACGATGGGCGACACCCACGTCTGCTTCACGACTCCGTGCAACTACGCGATCAAGACGCGCACCGGCAAGGTCTCCCTGCTCGCCGCGATCTACGACCGCGACACCAAGAACACGCAGAACCCCGCGGACGACACCTCGACCCTGATCGGCTGGGCCGCCAAGACCGGGCTGACCGTGACCGGTGGCGTGGATCAGGGAGGCGTCACGCTGACCCTGATCGATGTCGGCATGCTCAACACGGCCACCGTCGACTTCGGCTCGCCACCGGCGGGTCACAACACCGTGGGCGCGCTGATCGGCATCGAGCTCGCGGTCAATGAGGTCTTCATGATCCCGCTGTTCCGTACGCCGACGGACACCACGCTGCTGGTGCCGAGGCTCGCGGCGTTCGCGGGGAGCAAGTACCGCCTGATCGGTATCGCGAGCACGGGAAACACGCCGACCGCATCCGAGAGCATCGTGCTGCGCCGCAGCCTGACGACCACGACGCTCGCCGCCGGCACCTGGCTCGCGCCGCCGACGAGCACCATGGTGACGCGGACCCTTGTGTCGTGGGCGCCGGTGTCGGGATCTAGCGTGTACAGCGTCGAGTTCGTGCAGGGGACTGTCAAGCTGCTCGCCGTCACCGTGTTCGACGCGACCACGCAGTTCACGGTGCCGGATCTCGTGACGATTCCGGCCGGCGCCGTCACCGTCGATGTCAACGCGATCGGCGCGCCTGGCCTCGATGTCACCAGCTTCGCGCTCGACGACGATTCGTCCAAGCTCGTGATGGTTTCGAGCCAGCCCGTCCTGCTACCATGAGGTGAATGCGCGGCTGGCTCGTGCTCGGACCGGTGATCGCCGCCGCGATCGCGTGCACGAACCCGCCGCCGCCGCAGTACGCCTATCAGGAGCCGGTCGTCCCGGAGGAGCGGCTCGCTCCGTCCAACCCCGACGAGCTGGGGCAGCTCGACAACCGCATGGTCGACTTCGTCTTCGACGGCGGGCAGATCGAGTTCGAGATGTATCGCAACGGTGACCGAGTCGTTCAGATCGCGCGGAGCCGGTACGCGGTGCCGATGATGATCTCGTGGTCAATGACGCGCCTCGACAACCTCGATCCCGCCACGGCAGCGTCGGGTGTCGCCTACCTCCCGGCGGCGCCCTCTCCGCTCGGTCTCGGGAAGGCGATCGTGCTGGCCGAGTTCCGCCAGCCAGATCTGTCGCGTCGCTACAGTCGGCACCTCGCGTTCCGCGCACGGTTCGGAGATCCGAGGAGCGTACCGACGCCGTATCAATACGCGTTGCCCTACCCGCATGGCCTGACGTTCGCCGTGCTTCAAGGCTTTCACGGAGCGTTCTCGCACAAGGGGTCCAACGAGTTCGCCGTCGACTTCGATTGCCCGGTCGCGACCCCGGTGCTCGCCGCGCGCGAGGGAACGATCGTGGCTGCGAACGCGGCGGCCCAGGGCTCGGGCACCACGCCCGACTACCTCGACTACCAGAAGACCAACTTCGTGATCGTCATGCACGACGACGGCACGCTCGGCGAGTACATGCACCTCGCCCCCAGCAGCGTCGGCGTCAAGCCGGGCGACCGCGTCGAACGCCGCCAGATGCTGGCTTTGTCGGGAAACACCGGGTTCTCGTCGACACCCCATCTCCACTTCCAGCTGATGACCGCCGCCGACGACGGGATCGGTGCGCGTTCGTTTCCGTTCGAGCTCGCGATCCGGCCCGACAAGGTCGAAGAGCCCGTCCTCGGCCATCGCTACGCCGCCTGGGAATAGCGCGACGCTGAACGCGTCGTGCGATGATTGACCCAGGATGGGACCTCGGGCTTGCCTCGTGGGGTGCGTGCTGCTGGCGGCTGCATCGGCGGGGGCTGCTCCGGATCCACCTGCGCCCCCTGCGATCGCGGCGGGCGCGCGCAGCTTCGTCGCATTTGCAGGTCGTCCCGCGGTCGTGCGGATCGCGTGGGCTCCGGTGCCGGGGGCCGCTCGCTATCGCGTCCGCTGGCCTGACGCCGCCCGCTCGGTCGATCTCATGCTGACGACGCCCGCGCTCGAGCGCACCGAAGCGCGCGCCGGGCAGCATCGCGTCACGATCTTCGCCGTTGACGACAATGGCCTCGAGAGCAAGCCGGTCGAGCTCACGGTCGAGGTCGTGGCGATCGCGGTGACGCGCGCCGGCAGCGAAACTCCCGAGGTCACCGATGCGACGGCATTTGCCGTCGGTGCGCGGTTTTCGTCACCTGGACTGCGCTGCCAGCTCTCCGGTGGTCCTCCCGCTGACGAGGTCACCGCCGTGACACCGGGCGCGACGACGCTGCGCTGCCGAGGCGAAGCCGGCCAGCCGAGCGCCGAGCTGCCGCTCGTGATCACACCGGTGATCGTCAGCGCGCAGACCGCACCTCTGCGCCGCGGTACGGCGACCAAGATCCACGTCAGCGTCGCGTCGACCGCGCCGCTCGGAGATCGGCTCGAGGTCGAGGCGCTCGGCGATCTCGCGCTCGGCCCGATCAAGCGCACGCGCGGTGGGATCGATGTCGTGCTCACCGCGGGCGACGACGACGAGGAGGCCGGGTTGATCATTCGCGCGAGCTCCGTCGAGCTTGGCCGTCTGCGGCTCATTGCGATCGATGCTCCGCCCACGGTGATGGCCCCTGCGAAGCCCGATTGGTTCGCGCTCGATCTCGGCGCATATATAGGCGCGCTCACCGCGCCGGGGCTCGGGGACGAGGCGCTCGTCCTTGGCGAGCCGGTCGATGACCGCGATGCGATCGCCTCCGGTCCGCTCGCCGGACTTCGCCTGGGAATGTTTCCCACGCGCCGGATCGGCCTCGAAGTCGAGGTCGCCGTTGCAACACCGAGCTATGTCGGACGTCTCGGCGTCGCGGGATTGCTGATCACGCGGGGCCAGCTCGCCGCGCGCATCGCCGAGGAAGGCCGGTTTGGCCTGCGCGCGCTCGTCGGCGGGGGACTGCTCGCCCTGCTCTCGGAAGCCGGTACCTCACGGCCCGGCACCGTCGGCAGTGTCCACTACGGCGGAGCTTTCAGCGTCGAAACGCGGCGCAATGTCTCCGTCCGATTCCAGGCGCTCCACGTGATCAGCGTCGCTCGGGATGCGGGTTATGCACATTGTGTCGAAGTCACGATCGGTGTGGTCACGCGCCTTGGGCGTCGAGACCGCTGGAAGTGAGATAGGATGCGGGCGTGATGTGTCCGGTCTGCCGGCTGCGCCCCGCCGAAGTGGGGGTGCTGTGTGAGGAGTGTCGAGACGAGCTCTCGAGCCCGATCAAGATCTCGCCTGAGCAGATCCAGTTGCACAGCGCGAAGCCCACGCTCGCGGGCCTCATCGATCTCTGGGGCCGTCCCCATCGCCTCGATCCCCGCACGCTGATCGGCCGGCAGGTCGAGGGGCCGGGGCTCGCGATCCTCGAGCCGTCCGTCTCCCGCCACCACGCGCACGTCCTCCTCGAAAACGACCAGTGGGCGATGTGTGACCTCGGCTCTGCGAACGGCTCGTTCCACGATGACCGGCTCGTCGATGCGACCACCCCGATCAAGCACTGCGACCGGATCCGGTTCGGTCACATCGCGTTCTATTTCGTCGACGACGTCACGCAGCTGCCGGCGCCCAAGCTCGGCCGCACTCTGACCGCCACGATCAAGCCGCTCGAGCGCACCACCGCAGTTGCCGCACCGACCTTTCCCGAGATCGAAGCCGAGGAAGAGCGCACCAACGTCGGACTGCCGGAGATGACCTTCCGCTTGCACGAGCCCACGGGCGGCGGCGGCGGCCTGATCGAGGTCAACGGCAAGCAGGTCCAGCTGACCACCACACAGTTCGAGCTGATGGCCCTGATGATCCGGCGGATGGCGACCGAAGCCCACCAGCCCGAGCTGGTCCGCGGGTTCGTGCGGTCGTCGGAGCTGATCGCGGATCTGTCGTGGGATACCCGCGAGCCGAGCGAGAACCATGTCAAGCAGCTGGTCCGGCGAGTGCGGCGTGCGCTGATCAAATCGGAGATCGGCGACCTGATCGAGTCCCGGCATAGATTCGGCTATCGTCTCCGCGCGATTCCCCGCACGGAGTGACCATGTTGAACCAGACACTCGCCCTCGCCCTCTGCCTGACAGCACTCGGTGGAGAGGCGATCGCGGACCCGAAGTTCGATTACGGCAAGGCAGACGAGGTCGCGAAGGTCAAGGGCACCGAATACAACGCGAGTGCCGAGGCGGGCATCGTGTTCACGACCGGCAACTCCGAGACGATCACGGCGACCGCGGGTCTCAAGGCCGCGCGCAAGACCGGTAAGAACAAGCTCGCCTTCGAGGGCAGCTTGACCTACGCCAAGTCAGGTGTCCGCGTCCTCGCCGACACCAACGGCAACGGGTTGGTCGACGACGCGTCGGAGATCACGACCGCCGAGACCACGACCGCCAACACCCTCGCG
>JAYUYE010000546.1:0-1514 GCA_043752985.1 Myxococcales bacterium | reverse complement strand
GAGGACGAAGACGACTACGTCCTCATCGAAGACGACGAAGAGTAGTTAGCGCGCTTGACCGCCGAACCGAGCGGATCGGATCGTGCGCACCTGTTCAGGTCGGATAACAGCGCCAAGTTATCGACGACAAAAAGAAGATCCGGACGCCGTCGAAAATTTGCCCGTGCGTTGCGCGCATGAGTATTTGCCAAGGATGGATCGATCCCGCCGCGGGACAAACGGTGGGAAGGCTGAAGTGCCTTCTGCGTCCCGTCTGACTTTCAAGCCGCGCTCGAACAAGCGCCGCCGCGAAGGATCCGTGTGGACGCGCTTGCCCAAGCCCCGCGCCGTCGCTGATGCCTGCGGCCGGGCCGTTCGCCGGTCGGTCACCGGGATCGTCGTCACCGTCGCCGTGGGTGCACTCGGCACGGGGGCATGGTTCGGGTATCGCTTCGCGACTAGCTCGCCGCGCTTCGCGATCACCGAGATCCGGGTCGAAGGCGAGCAGCACCTCACCGAAGATCAGATCCTCGCTGCGCTCCCGGTGGACCTTGGCGACAACGTGTTCGGCGCTGACCTCGATCGCGTCGAGGCTCGTCTGCTGACCATGCCGTGGATCTCCGGCGCACGCGCTCGCCGCGTCCTGCCGCACACGCTGGTCGTCGAGCTCGAAGAGCATTCGGCGGCCGCCGTTGTCGAGCTCGGGGGGCTGTACCTTGTCGACGCCGGCGGCCATCCCTTCAAGCGCGCGCAACCCGAGATGGGTGACGGCGCAGGGCTCCCCGTGATTACCGGGATCGGCCGCGCGACGTTTTCCGCCGACCCGGCTGGAACCGCGCAGACGGTCACGCAAGCGCTCGCCGCCCTCGCGGCCTGGCAGATGGTTCCGGCGCGCCCCCTTGTCGCGGAGATCTCTGTCGATGCGCACCGCACGCTGACCCTGCGCACGGCCACGGGTACGGCGATCCAACTCGGCACGTTGACCGAGCCCACCGCGCTCGCCCCTCGCATGGCCGCGTTCGATGCCATCTGGGCCGACCTGCCCGACGCCGAGCGCGCACGCGCCAGTGCACTTCATTTCGACGCCCGCACCGATCAGGTGACCGTGGCGCTCACGCCGACCGCTTCCTCGTAACGAACGCAGCAGCAAGGACCCATGGCCAAGCCCAAGAGCAGCGAGATCATCGTCGGACTCGACATCGGAACCACCAAGATCGCCTGCATCGTGGGCGAGGTGACCGAGGAGGGTGTCGACATCATCGGCATCGGTACGTCACCGTCGCGCGGAATGCGCCGCGGAAACGTGGTCAATATCGACGAGACGGTGTCGGCGATTCGTACCGCTGTCGACGAAGCGGAGAACATGGCCGGCTGCGAGATCAGCTCCGTGTACGCCGCGATCTCGGGTCCTAACGTGCGCGGCCTCAACTCCCACGGCATCGTCGCCGTCAAGGACAAGGAAGTCCGGGACGCGGACGTCGCGCGCGTGATCGAAGCGGCCAAGGCCGTGGCTATCCCGATGGACCGCGAAGTGC
>JAYUYE010000545.1:0-1515 GCA_043752985.1 Myxococcales bacterium | reverse complement strand
AGGCGAAGCTCGGCGAGCTGCCGGGCGACACCAGCGTACCGACGATGAAGCAGAAGCGCGTTCGCTGAGTCAGACCGCTCCATCATGATAGCGGCTCGTGGTGGAGTCGCTTCCTCTCTGGCTCGTCGCCGTGGCCGTGCTCGCGGGGGCGCTCGTCGCGATGGTCGTTGGACGCGTGGTACGTGGATGGCGTGGCAGCTGGCGCGCACGGGTCCGTGCGGAGCGGGCAGGAGCGGGCGAGGACGGCGCAGCGGCGATGCTGCGCCGTGCGGGCTACACGATCGTGGCGCGCCAGGCGCGGACATGGTGGTCACCGCTTGTCGACGGCGAGCCGTTCGAAACCGAACTGCGCGCCGATTACCTGGTCGAGTCCGGCGGCGAGATGTTCGTCGCCGAGGTCAAGACCGGCGACGAGGCACCGCGGATGTCGACGGCGGCGACGCGGCGGCAGCTGCTCGAGTATCACGTCGCGTTCGACGTCGATGGCGTGCTGCTCGTGTGCCCCGAGCTCGGAACCATACAGCGGATCGAGTTCCCGCAGCTTCGCAGCTAGGGCAGCGGCATGTACTCGCGCGTCACGGTCAGGCCACCGGGCGCCTCGAACGTGACGGTGCACGGCCCGGTGCCGAGCCACTCGAGCTGGTACGGACCGGGGCCGCGGTACTGGATCGCCGGGTCGCGGCGGTCGACGACGGTGCACATCGTCGGCGTATCGGAGCGCGCGGTGCGCAGTCCGCTGTCGTAACAGACGGGCTCGCCGCCGGTCGTGGCCTCGGCCCAGATCAGGCGCTCCTGCTCGGCGGTGCCGGCCTTGAACTGGTCGGTGAGAACAAGACCGTCGATGTCGGCGCTGTCGACGATCGTGATCGGCAGGTCAGGGCCAAGCAGCGAAGTGATCGTCGACGCGGTGGCGTTCGGCCCCGCGATGTAGCGGATCGCGGCGCCGTCATTGCCGGCGTCGACAGTCGCGACCTCGGTCAGCTGCTCGGATGTCCACGGATAGAAGTCGCTGCCGAGGAGGGCGACGCCGGTGGCGAGCAGCTTGTAGCTGAACTGGGCGCCGGTGTTGGTCTCGAACCGGATCGGTGACGCGCACGTGTGCGGCACGTTGACGACGAGCGGCGCGACGGTGCGGACGAACGGCGCCATCGGCGTCAGCTCGTACGCGTCGGGCGTGAGCACCTGGATCGCCGAAGCCATCGAGGCGGCGACGCCGGTGTTCTGCGCCATCACCGAGACATTCGCGGTGCCCGCGGCGAGCGCGCGGACGTCGAACTTCGACGCGCCCGGTGCGGCGGTCGAGGACAGCAGATCGACGCGATCGATCGTGACCGTCATCAGCTCGACGGTTTGCTCGCGGCAGCCGGTCTCGCTGATGCAGGCGTCGAAGATGGTGTTGCGGCCGAGCTGACCGACGCCGATCGGCGAGCGGAACGAGAATCCGACGACGTAGTCCTTGGTGGTGTCGATCGGCTCGTCATCACCACCGCCGCCGCCGCCCTCGATGCTGCCGGT
>JAYUYE010000544.1:0-4141 GCA_043752985.1 Myxococcales bacterium | reverse complement strand
GTGACGCCGCGACGCAGGCAACGATCGAGACGCTCGAGAACGAGATCGCCGGGCTCACCGAGACCCTGGTGAAGAAGCAGGACGAGCTCGCTGCGATCGATCCATCGCAGCGGGTCGAACCCGAGTCGATCGCACCGGCGGAGTGGCCGCTGATGGTCGCGGTCGGGCTGATGCTGTTCGGCTTCGGCGTGCTCGCTCTCGGAGACCTGTCCACGCTCTTGCCGCGGCGCAGGAAGCCGGTCGCGCAGACCGAGGCAGCCGAGCAAGTTCCGGGTCACCCGCAGGCCGCCGCGCAGCCCGAGGTCGCCGATCTGCCCACGCTCGCCGGCCACGTCCACGCCGGCCGCTGGAAGAAGGCACTCGCGTGCGCCGGTCGGATCCATGCCGAGGGCCTGCACAAGCTCGAGGTCCTCGACTTCCTCTACCTCCGCGCGTTCGCGATGGTGATGGCCGTCGCAGCGCCAGAGGGTGACGTCGCTGTCGGCCACCAGGATCGTGCCGACAAGCTCGCGGCGGCCGCAAAGGATCTCGAGCGCCTGCTCGAGCTCGCGCCGCACATGGCCGAGGCACGCTGGCTCTCCGGCTACGTCAAGGCGCGCGCCGCCGACTGGCAGGGCGCACTCGACACCATGCGCGCTGCCCGCGAAGAGCTTGCGGGAGCCGACGACGTTCCGTTCGCGGAGAACGAGTCGGTCTGCTTGCTCATGCTTGCCGAAGGCAAGCTCGCGACCGCGGACAACGAGGGCGCGACGCGCCTGTTCGACGAGGTCACGAAGATCGGCGTGCTCGCCGGACAGATTCCCGTCGCGATGGTCACCCACCGCATCCTCGCCGTGCGCGAGCATATCAAGGCGAACAAGATCGCCGAGGCTGCCGAAGGCATCACGCGCATTCGCGAGGTCAAGGGCCTCGAGGCGGACGCGCAGCGCCAGGCCGCGATCGCGTGCGATGTCTATGACGTCGCGATCCAGTACAAGGCGGGCGAGCTCGACAAGACGCTCGCTGCAACGCGCACGTTCTTCAGCCGCTGGCTGCCAACGCAGCTGCCCGACGTCGAGGATCAAGCCGCGGACGAGTTCCTGCTCCCTGCGATCGACAAGGCCAAGCTCCCGCTCCCCGCCGAGCTCTATCGCGGCCTGTTCTTCCTCGAGGCGGTCGTCCGCGTCGACGTTGCCTCGCGCAAGGGGCAGCCGCTGTCGCTCGAAGATGTCGACGCGATCGCGACGCTGCTCCTGCGCGCGCTGCAGTTCCAGCCGCGCCATCGCGAGTCACTCGCCGCGCTCGGTGCGCTTTACCTCGCGTACCGCACCGACCGCGTCGACAAGGCGCTCGCCTGGCTCGATGCTGCGATCACGATGGGCGTGCGGAGCCCGCGCGCCCGTGCGCTGCTCGCAGAGGCTCGCCGTGCCGAGCTCGAGCGCAAGGAGCTGCTCGCGATGTTCCGCTCGGCATCGGCGCGGTTCCTCTCGGATCCCGCGGTCGGCGTCGCCGTGCGCAAGGCGCTGATCGAGGAGCTCGGTCGGTTCGACGAGTTCCGCCCGGTCGTCCTCGACCTGCAAGATAGCGGCGCGCTCGATGCACCGCCCTCGGGCGAGGTCACCGTCAGTGCGCTACGCGAGCGCGCGGCGTTCGTGGGCGGCATCGCCTCCGAGGTCGTGCGCCGGTCCGACCCAGGTGCGGTCGGCAAGCTGTCCGAGATCCATCGCGAGCTCACTGCACTGGCCAACAACGTCGACACGTCCGCGACCCGGATCGCCGCTCTCGAACGCGCGGTCATGGAGCAGCTCGGGCGGATCGTGCTCCGGTGAACCATGGCCGATGAACCCTCGACCGGCGCCGCGATGCGCCGCAAGCTGCTCGCGAAGCTCCCGCTCCTCGAATATCACGGCGCGTCTGTGCTCGCGCTCGAGCTCGACGAGGACAGTGATCTTCGCGGCGCGATCGAAGTCGACGTCGAAGCCTTCCTCACGCCTCTCGAGCTGACGACCCGGCGGCAGCGAGGTTCGTGATGGAGTCGGCACTCGCTGGCTGCGAGAACTGCGGGACACCGTACGACGCCGCGGCGATCGTGTGTCCGTTCTGTCGCGCTCCGCGTGGGCTGTCCGGCCTCGCGCGCACGGCCGGTCCCGCCGGCTCAGAAGATCGGCTCGCGCGGATGGCAGGCGTCGAGTCCCTGATGGCGCGCAGCGATGCGAGCATCGAGGATCTGCTCGCGCGTGACCTCGCCGGTCCGCTGTCGCCCGGCGATCTGCGCGATGCGCTCGTCCGCGTCGATGCGCGCACCGATCCCACGGTCGCCGAGCTCGAAGGTTCGCTGACGCTCGACTCGGCGCTCGCGCTCGACGGGATCACGCTCGCCGAGCTCGTCGACAAGAGCGGCGACGACATGAAGATCATCAAGCGCGGCTTGACGTTCCTCCGCAAGCGGATGTTCGCCGAGGCACTCGAGTGGTGGACGCTGCATCGCGAGAAGCTCGACCCGGCGAAGGAACGCCTCGGACTGCTGCTGCTGCTGATGGAAGGCTTCACCCACCGCCTGGCGGGCGACAATCGCCGCGCGGCCGACGTTCATGCCCGGATCAATGCACACCCGCTATTTCGGCGGATGCGCGGACTCGAGCGCAAGTGAGGGAACTATGCGGGTACGAAGGCTCGTTCTATCGGGTGTGTTGGCGATCTCGGGCAGCGCGGCCGCAGCGCCGAGGTACAGCCAGGAGCTCGACCAGTACACACTCGGCAAGGCCAAGCTCGAGGTCGCGGAGCTCGCGACCGCCGAGGGCCTCAGCGCCGAGACGGCGGAGCTCCTCCTCCAGCTCGACGTGTTCGCGATCTCGAACGACACGGGATGCCCGGGCGTCGACGTCGACGTCGTCAACGCAACGAAGAGAACGGTGTGGAACGTCGAGATCGTGATCGAGCAGAAAGACGGCTCGAACAAGCGCACGGACACGATCCATCTGCCGTACATGCTGGCCGACACCAAGGTCCGCGCCAGCGTGTCCTGCCTCCAGAACTACACGTACAAGTCGCGCTACGACCACGGCGGGAGCACGCCGATCTCGCTGAGCTACTCCGCGAAGGGCAGCAAGACGATCGATTTGGCGCTGCCGCTGATGCAAACGCAGAAGCGCGACTACACGAGCACCGGCCAGTCGGTCTCGCCGTCGACCGACGGGACCACCACGCTGCTCCGGGACGCGCTGCTCTACAACGACCCGGACGCCGCCGCCGAGCTCGTCCTCGGCATCGCGCGCACGGGCGTGGGCCGCCAGGAGCTCGGCGCCGCGCTCGCCGCGAACGCCGACGGCGTACTCGCCGACGAGGTGGCCGGCTCGCTCGAGAAGTTGCCAGCCGCCCAGCAAGCCCAGCTCGCCCGCACGCTGCTCGCGTCGAAGGGAGCCGAGCGCTGGGAGGCGACGCTGTTGCCCATGATCGATCGCCAGCTGTGCACCGGCGCGCGCGCGGACGTGGTCGGGTTGTGGATCCAGGCGCAGGGCGAGGACGGGATCCCCGTCGCCGCGTACCGCGACCGCATTCGCGAGAAGTGCAAGCCGACCAAGGCCGACGGCGCAGGGCTCATCGCTGCACTCGAGAAGGATCCGACGCGCGCGGGCCCGGTGCTCGACGCCCTCGAGCAGCCGCTGTTCGACAGTGCCCTCGCGAGCTGGAAGGCGCGCAAGGACAAGGAAGTCATCCCGACTTCGTTGGGCGCGTACCTGCGCGGTGGTCAGAGCCCCGAGCGCTTCGATCAGGCAGCGGCATTGATCCCGAAGCGCGGCTACGCGACCGCGATGGGCGCGGTCGTGCAGACCCCGGAAGGGGCGGGCGGTGCGCACAAGGCAGCGTGGCTCGAGACCGCGATGGCCAAGGTCGAGAAGACCGACCAGGCGCTGGTCGTCGCGAGCATGACGGACTTCCTCGTCGGTGGCAGCGTCCCCGTTGCCGCGATGCGCGATGCGATTCGCGGCCTCGCGAAGTACGCACCTGACACTGCCGAGAACGTGATCGTTGCGTTCGCCATCAAGAGCTCGACGATCTTCGATGCGACCAAGCTGCAGACAGCCGGTCTCGACATCACCGAGTTCCTCGCGTTCAACGCGAGCCTCGGCGACTGCACAGCGTCGATCACCACGCTCGCGTT
>JAYUYE010000543.1:0-1519 GCA_043752985.1 Myxococcales bacterium | reverse complement strand
AAGTCCGGATCGAGGACCTGCTTGCGGCCCAGCAGCTTGTCGAGGTGAACCTCGACGTCAGCGCGCTTGGCGGCGTGCGGCCGCATCTGGAGCATGCGGGTGAGCAGATTGAGCGAGCACTGACGCCGGCCGACCCGCGCGTAGGCGGCGGCGAGCGAGTAGGTCGCGTTGACGTTGTACGGATCGGCCTCGAGCGCGGTCAGCAGGTGCGCCACCGCATCGGTGATGTACTGCTCGCGAGTCAGCCGATCGACCTCGGCGCTCTCGGCCGTCTTGAGCTCGGCGCGTGCCTGCTCGGCGAGCCGTGCACCCTCGGGAATCGAGCGCTGGTCGAACGAGATCGGCTTGAGCTCGTCGGCGGGCGTGGTCTCTTCGCAATCCTTGGCGACGGCCTTGCGCGCGCTCGGTGCGGCTTCTGCCTCGGGCCGCAGCGGCGGGGGCGGGGGCGTCAGCTCCTGGTTCCCTGCGCAGCCGAACGGACCAGCGAACAGCAATCCTGCGAGAAACAGCTTCATCGACCCACCGCGGCGACCGCATCCTTGCGATAGCCCCTGAACCACTGCGCGTTGTCGGTGACCCGATCTGCGGCGAGCTTCGCGCCCTTCGCGTACTTCGGATTTGTCTCGAGCGTGGCGAGTCGCTTGAGCATCGCGAGCGCGCAGCCCTTGCGGAGGACCTTGTCGTACGCGATCGCGAGCTGGAGCGTCGCCTCGTGGTTGTACGGGTCCTTGATCAGCGCGTTGCGGAACTTGTCGATGCTGACGCGGATCAGCTCGGCCTGGGAGTTCGAATCCTTTGCCTTCTCGGAGCTGACAAGCGCCGTCTCGCCTTCGCTGACGAGCTGGTTCGCCATCGCGGGCTGCGGCCGCACCTTCGTCGGATCGCCGCGGAAGTCGGCCGCGCAATCCTCGACGTACTTGATCACGACCAGCTCTTCGGGGGCCTCGGCCGGACGCTTCTTCTTGTCCGGCGTCTTCAGCTTCTCGGACTTGCCGCCGTACAGCTTCTGACAGCCGGTCGAGCCAACGGCGAGCGCGATGCCCAGGACGAACGCCAGCGTGCGAACCTCGACGGTTCCTCTACCCATGCGTCGACGGTAGCGCGACGGGCGCAGCGAATCAACGCGGCGGCGGGGCTGACCGGCTCACCGGACCCGGAGCCAGCGCGCCATCGGGGCGAGGAACGGGGCGGTTGCAGCGAGCATCAGGCCGCCGCCCAGCGCGGGGTAGATCACGCGGAGGGTGTGGGATCCCCACACGGCTTCGGCGCCCGCGAGGGTCAGCATCAGAGCTCCGGAGGCGCCCATCGCGAGCACGCCCCAGGTCTTGGCCTTGACGAGCGCGCGAACACCGAGGCCGGCGAGCAAGAGGCTCAAGATCGACATCACGAGCGAGGCCGGCTCCGGCTTGGGAGCGAGTGCGTAGATCAATACCATCGGGAGGCTGACGCCAGCGCGGATCACCGAGCGACCGAGGCGCTGCACGGCGTTGTCGTCCATGTGCAGCTTCTCGCGCCACGC
>JAYUYE010000542.1:0-1520 GCA_043752985.1 Myxococcales bacterium | reverse complement strand
CTCCCAGTGCCGGCTCGAAAACTGGAGCATCAGCTTGGCGTTCGTGCCGTAGCCGAGCTCGCGGATGATTTGCAGCTTCTCGGCCGACATCTCCGCCTCGGAGAGATCGACTTCCCGGAGCTTGGTGAACGGCAGCGCGTAAACCACGTGGACCGCAGCGATGATGTGCGGCCCGGCGGACGTCATGAACGTCAGGTCGTAGCCGTTCACGGTCTTGACGACCTTGGTCAGCGCGTGATCGACGTGGATCTGCTCCTCGAGCCGGACGGCCATCCGGTTCGGCAGCGCGTCGTTGCCCTCGTGCGTGTGATAGCGCTCGTCGGAGTCGCCGAAGATGCGGAACGGATCTGGCGTTCCGTAATCGATCAACGTGATCAGGTTCCACGCCGATTGATCGGCGACCTCGATGCCGAACTCCTCGAGATATGCGAGCTCGAGGATCCGACGGATCAACGTGCTCGGTGCGAGACCGGCCTCCGTCTGCAGCCAATCGGAGATCGACATCTGATCGATCCGGTCGAACTCGGCGATGCTCGCGGCGTCCATCCCCTCGGCGCGCATCACGGCCATGCCCATCTTGACGGCGACGGGCATGAACGCCGTGACGATCGCCGCCTCGGAGATCTCGACGCTCGGCGCGCCCACTCCGTCGCTGCTGAACACGAACGAGTCCTGCTGCAGCCCCGCGGTTGCCTCGATCAGATCGTCGAGTGTCAGGTCGTGGCTGGCCATCAGCGCCGGGATCACGACGTGGTCCGAGTCGACCAGCTCACCGCCCAGCTCGACGAGCTGACCGTTCGCGAGTGTGCTGCGGTCGGTATACATCCGGCCACCAACGCGCATCGATGCCTCGTAGACCTGCGCGCGCACCCCGCCTTGCCTGAGGAAGTGCGCCGCGGTCAGCCCCGCCATGCCGGCTCCGACGATCACGATCCCCGGCGCCTCCTCGGGCAGCTTGAGGTTGTCGCCGCACGCTGCAGCGAGCGGGATCAGCGCCGCGGCGCCGAGCGTTCCGAGGAACACATCGCGGCGCGACGGGCCCCGGTGCTCGCGCGCCTGGGCACGAAGCTCGTCAGGATCCTTGCCGAGGGCGCTGGCCGCGTGGGCGCGGCGCATGAGACGACGGACGATGCGAAAGAGCGGTGAGCGGGCCATACCGCGCCACTATAAATCGTTCACCGAACGAGCACGAGCATCTCGGTCTCCATCACGTCCTCGGCCCACCGTCGCTTGTAGTCCATCTCGGTGCCGAGGTCGTAGCGTCCGATCCCGTCGCGACACAGCTCGAGGATCTGGTGATACTGGAGCAACCCGCCGAGGCCGAGGTCTGCATGAGCGTCGTCGTACGAGAACTGCAGCCCGCGGTACTCGTTGTCGAGCACGGCGCCGAGGATGTAGCCGATATCGCGATCCCCGAGTCGCGCGAACAGCGTGCGCTGCTGACCGATCGCGCACAGCCTCGGCAGCATGTGATCGTAGAAGGCGCGCATCGAACCGACGGAGATGCCGACGCCCTCGCC
>JAYUYE010000541.1:0-4152 GCA_043752985.1 Myxococcales bacterium | reverse complement strand
CCATCCTAGCACCCGCGAGCGCGCGAGCCTGCCCTCGACACGCTGCGAAAGACAGTTTCCCATCGAAGCACGCATGACGGAACCCCGACACCCCGTCCCGCGACCCGCGCGCGCGACGTGAGACGAGGCCTCAGAAAAACGCCGTAGGAGCGGCTTGCTCGCGGCGTCACGTCGAGCTGACGGGATGGAGCTCGCGCGCCCGCCGCGGGAGGACCTCGCGCCACCACGGCGCCGCACCGTCGAGGTGCTCGGGCTCGAACGCTGCACCGAGCTTCGGCGTCAGGATCCGCGCGCCGCGCCGGGCTGCGAGATCGAGGAGTTGCTCGCCCGGTTCGTCCCACGCGTGAAACCCCAGCGAGAAGGTTCCCCAGTGCACCGGGAGCAACGTGCCCCCGCCGAGCATGCGGAACGCTTCGAGGGCATTCTCCGGGCCGAGGTGAATCGTTCCCCAGCTCGGATGAAACGCACCGATCTCGAGCATCACGAGATCGAACGGTCCGTGCGCCGCACCGATCGTCTCGAACTCGGTGGTCAGCCCGGTGTCCCCGGAGAAGAACACCTTGCGGCGCTCCGACTGGATGACCCACGACGCCCACAGCGTCTTGTTGCGCCCGCCGAGCGAACGTCCCGAGAAGTGCTGGGACGGCGTGGCCGTGATCCGGAGCCCGCCGATCTCGACCGACTCGTTCCAGTCGAGCTCGGTGATCCGTGTCGGCGCGAAGCCAAACTCCTCGAGGTGGGCGCCGACGCCGAGCGCGGTCACGATCGGAACCTGCGTGCGCGCGAGCGCGACCATCGTCGGCTTGCACAGGTGATCGAAGTGATCATGAGACAGCAGCACGAGGTCGATCGGCGGCAATTCCGAGAGCGTGGCCGGCACCGGATGAAATCGCTTCGGGCCGATGAAGCCGATCGGCGACACTCGCTTGCCGAACACCGGGTCGGTCAGGACGCGAACGCCGTCCATCTCGAGCAGCACGGTGGAGTGACCGAGCCACGTGGTGCGAAACCCCGTCGTCGGCCGCGTCGCCCACAACTCGTGCGGATGCTCGAGCGGCAACGGGCCCGGTGGCCGGCGCTGCTGTCCACCGAACAGCAGCTCGCCGAACATCGCCATCGGCCCACCTTCGATCTTCTCCGACAGCCGCGCGCTGTTGCGAAACGTTCCCTCGAAGAACTGCCTGGAGGCGAGGGAGCGCTCGTGACGAAGTGAGGTGGGCACAGGTCGTGCTTAGCACGCAGGGGCAGCGATACTTTCCGCAGGGAGAGGCCTCCACGTCAGTCGTCGTGGACACGTCTGCGCTCTCCGACTATTGTCCTTGCCATGGATCATGCGCAGCTGCCCTCCGAGTCAGTCGCTCAGTGCGCCACGTCGATGTCGAGCCGCCACAAGTCGATCGCCACGATCTACCTCTGGCTCGATGGTCTGTTCGCGGTCGCCGCGATCGCGATGCTCGTCGATCGCAAGCGCCCTGACTGGGCGTCGCTCGCCGGCGGCATGGCGTTCTGGGTCGGCCTGTTCACGATCCTCGCGGTCTGGCAGCTCACCAAGGCTCGCAACCGCACGAAGCTGGCGAAGCTCGCAGCCTCGGACCTCACGAAGCGCTGGTACCTCAACGGCAAGATGATCGTCGCCGCGAACGAGACGGGCGCACCACTCCCCGACCTGTCGTTCAAGATCACGGCGGGCCTGAACACCGTGCTGACCGCCGTGCCGCGCGCGCAGGTCGTCGCTCGCTGATCTACAACGTTGCCGCGACGGCGCGCAGCGTGCCGGCCGGATCCTGATCGATCGTCACGTGATGCGAGACGATGATCCGCTTGAGCCGCGGTAGATCCGCGAGGCGCTCGAGGTGGGCGCGGAACGCCTTCGCGTTCGAGATCACCAGCGTCCGCATGATCCGCGAGACCCGCGGCCCCCCCGTCGAGCCGGTCACCCGACGGAGCACAAACCCCGTGACACCCGGTGCGTGCGGCATGTTGAACACCGCATCGTTGAGCACGAGGCTCGTACCCTGCGAGTCGTGGACGATCAGTGCGCCCTCGCGCTGCTTCGTACCATCGAGGTCCTGCAGCTCGACCGCGCCGTCGCTCGGCTCCTCGCCGTACGTGCCGGCGACCTCGACGACCTGCGCGACCTTCGCGCGCGCACCCGCCGGGCACACCACGCGCGCCGACGGATAGCGGTCGTGGAAGATCTTCGCGTCGAGCCGATGGAACCCGTTCGGCACGACGATCACGGAAACCCGCCCCCACGCGTCGATCTCGGCCATCTGCTCATCGGCGAGGGCCACCGCATTGTGGATGACCAGGTCGCCGTCGGCGCGCCGCGCGATCGACATCACGCGCTTCATCGGCATGCCCGGCAGGTCTCCCTCGACGCGCCACAACCGATCGGACAGCTTCTCGATCGGCTGGTGCGGGAGCACCTTCCACGCCGTATGCACCTTGGCCACGCTATCTCCGATCCGGTCGCTCGAGCGTGTTGAGCATGAACGCGTACGCGCGGGCGACCTCCTTGAGCGCATCGAACCTGCCCGACGCACCGCCGTGGCCCGCGCTCATGTTGGTGTCGAGCAGCAGCGGATTCTTGTCCGCCTTCATCGCACGCAGCTTGGCCGTCCACTTCGCGGGCTCGAAGTACTGAACCTGGCTGTCCCACAGTCCCGTGCGGATATAGATCGACGGATACGGCTGCGGCTTGACGTTGTCGTACGGCGAGTAGCTCAGCATGTAGTCGTACGCGGCCTTGTCGACCGACGGATTGCCCCACTCCTCGTACTCGTTCGTCGTCAGCGGAATCGACTCGTCGAGCATCGTGGTCACGACATCGACGAACGGCACGAACGCGACGATGCCGCGATACAGGTCGGGTCGCATGTTCGCGACCGCACCGACGAGCAGGCCACCCGCGCTGCCGCCCATGGCAAACACCTTGTCCTTGGCGCCATAGCGCTTCGCGACGAGCAGCTCGGTCACTGCGACGAAGTCGGTGAACGTGTTGATCTTCGCCTGCTGGCGGCCGTCCTCGTACCAGGCGCGACCCATCTCCTGACCGCCGCGGATGTGTGCGATCGCGTAGACCCAGCCCCGATCGAGCAGACTCGCGCGGCTCGCCGCGAAGCTTGGCTCCATCGACATGCCGTACGAGCCGTAGCCGTAGATCATCAGCGGCGCCGTGCCGTCCAGAGCGGTGCCCTTGTGATGAACGATCGAGATCGGGATCGGCGTTCCGTCCGCCGCCGTCGCGTGGACGTACTCGCTCGTGTAGCTCGCCGGATCGTAAGTCGGCACCGGCTGCTGCTTGAGCATCATCTTCTGCCGCGTACCGACGTCAAGCTCGTACACCGAGCTCGGCTGGATCATCGACTCGTACGTGTAGCGCACGCGCGTCGACGTCGGGTCCGGCGTGTCCGACACGCTCATCACGTACGCGGGGTCCTGCGCGTCGATGAAGAACGCTGCGCCCTTTGCCGGCAGCACCTGCACCTTGCGTAGTCCACCCTTGCGCACCGACGCCGCGATGAACTTGTCGTAGAGCGCGATATTCTCGATCAGCGTGTCGGCGCGGTGCGGGATCAGATCCTTCCATGCCGTGACGTTCCCCTCGTTGCCGGGCGTGACCTCGACGACGCGGAAGTTCTTCGCCTGGTTGTTCGTGCGCACCACGAACCGTTCGCCGAGGTGGTCCACGCCGTACAGGTGATCCTTCGAGCGCGCGAGGAACATGCGCGGCTCGCTGTCGGGCTTGTCGGCATCGACGAGGCGATACTCCGCGTTCGTGGTCGAGCGCATCCCGATCGTGATGAACCGATGCGACTTCGTCGAGCCGACGCCGACGTAGAACGAGCCGTCCGGCTCGTGATGAACGAGGTCGTGACTGCCGCCGATCATGTGGCGGTAGACGCGGTCCGCGCGCAGCGTGACGGCATCCTTGCCGCCGTAGAACAACGTGTGGTGATCGTTCGCCCACGCCAGCGATCCGCTGATGTTGGTGGCCGTGTCCGCCAGGATCTCGCCGGTCGCGAGCTCCTTGATCTTGAGGACGAACTGGTTGCGCCCCACCGTGTCTTCGGCCCACGCGATTCGTGCGCCATCGCGGCTGACGTCGTACGCCCCGATCTTGTAGAAGTCGTAGCCCTTCGCGAGCAC
>JAYUYE010000540.1:0-9916 GCA_043752985.1 Myxococcales bacterium | reverse complement strand
ACTGGTCCGAGCTCTTGCTGTCGGGCGCGCCGTCGCTGCTCGCCGCAAACAAGGTGTCGCAAGAGATCGTCGACGGCATGACCCGCGAGCTCGAGCTGGTCGCTCGCGATCCGAACAGCGTGTTCTTCTATGCGTTCATCCAGGCCCGCGCTCGGGCCTGGTAGCCCGATTCTCCGCGCCGAACGACACGACGGCCTGCGCCTCGAAGGCAGGGCGTGCAAAGTAATAGCCCTGAAACAGCTCGATGCCGAAGTCCTCGAGCGCGCGAACCTCCTCGGCCGTCTCGACCCCCTCCGCAATCGGCGCGATCCCGAGGTCGCGACAGACCTGAAGGATGCCCTTCACGATCGCCTGCCGCGGACGATCCCGATCGATGTGGCGGATCAGAGCCATGTCGAGCTTGATGAAGTCCGTCTGGAGCTCGGCGAGCAAGTTTAGGCCGGAGTAGCCAGCCCCGAAGTCGTCGATCGCCGTGCGAAAGCCACGCGTGCGGTAGTGCTGGACGATCGCACGCAAGTGCTTGGTGTCCTCGATCTTCTCGGCTTCCGTGATCTCGAACACGATGCGCTCGACCGGGAACCCCGACGTCACCGCCGCTTCGAGCGTGGTGCGGATGCACAGCTCCGGGCGATACACCGCGTTCGGCATGAAGTTGATGCTGACGAGCGACTGCACGCCGAGCTGCGCTGCGAGCTGCACGGCCTTGACGCGGCACGCCTGATCGAACCGGTAGCGGTTGTCGTCGTTGACGCGCGACAGGATCTCGGCCGCGGACTCCTGGTTCGGACCGCGCACGAGTGCTTCCTGCGCGAACACCTGGCGTGTGGTGAGGTTGACGATCGGCTGAAACGCCATCGTGATCTCGAAGCCGAGCCCGGTGCTCGAGCGACACTGGCCACACCCCGGCTCATCGAGGAACTTCAGAACAGTCTCGCGAGCACATCGCCGGCACGTGGCGCCGGGCCACCCGCGCCATCGAGGAGACCGAGCGCGGTACGGACATCGGAGGCACCGTTCACGGCCGCGTCGAGGCCCGCGCGCCGTGCGTGAGCAACCGCAAGCAGCTCGCAGTTCGCAGCTCCCTGGGCGGCGCAGCGCACCTCGCGCACCGCGATCACGCGTTGCGAGATATGACCGAGCATGGCGCGCACGAAGCCACCGATCATCTGGCATCGCGGCATGGTGCTCTCGCCACTCGCTTCGGCCAGCGCCGAGCGCTCGAGCGTGATGATCGCAGCACCGCGCGTCGTTGCCGCCGAGCTTGTCACGTCGATGGCGAGGCGGCCCCATCCGTCGTTCTCGAGGTGAGCCACGACCAGCGCGAGCGCCTCGTCGAGTGGTAGGTCCCGGAGCAGGCGGTCCTGCTTCTCGAGGAGCGCGGTCTCGAGATCGATCACCGCGAGCCGCCCCCAGCGAAATCCCCACTCGGCCGCAAACAAGCTCCAGCCCTCCGGTGCGATGCGGTCCCACGTCAGGCGCAGGGCCCGCAGGGCAGTCTCCGGGAGGATGACAACGCGCTGCTCGGCATCATCGCGACGCACGCCGAGTGCTTCTTCACCTGGGGCAAGCTCGCTCTGTCGCGGTGCCTGGACCTGTGCGAACGCGGCGCGGGGCGGGCGGTACTTCATGCGGTTGACGCAGACGAAGAACCGCCGGATCCGCGAGGTCGACGCCCGGACGATCTCGACCTGGACCTCCTGCGCGCCGAACTTGAAGTCGAACACGTAGGCGAACGAGATCCGCGGCTCGCGCCCCGCACAGAATTGCCGAAATCGGCCCTCGAACTCGGGCGTCGCCGTGCACGGAGCGATCTGCTTGAAGAAGTCCTTGCCGACCACACGGCTGCGGTCGAGTCTCGCGAGCCGAGCCTCTGCCAGGTTGTACTTGAGGATCGTCCCGCGATCGTCGAGGCAGATCACGCCAAAGCCGAGATCGTCGAGTTGTGCGTCGTCGAGGTTGTCCAGGTTGGTCAGGTCGAACGTGTCGTCGAACGCTGCCACAGTCACCAGGGAATCGCTCATTGGCACTGCCGTGGACGAACGCGGCCCGGCTGAAGTTACATAAACCGTCAGGGAGCGTTCGCGACGCCGGGTGTGGGTGTCCCACATGCTGCGCGCCGGCGATCACGAGATAGCGCCCGCCGGCGGCGCGGCAGCATGACAACCCACCGCAAGCGCGACCAGCCCCAGCCACCTGCGCATGGGGCACGCTCACGCAGCTCTCGTGCCACGGCGGACGCTGCGTACGACGGATTCTGCGCGATCGACCGCGCGCCGAGTGACGCAGCTACGTCACAGGCGTGAATCTGCGCGACGCCCGCGCGGGCGCGGTACGGCGTTGACCACGAGCTGGCGCACGACGCTGCCGAGCTGCGTGCGCAACGTTCCGGTGTTGTAAACCTGCCCGTAGCGCGCACAGATGTCGCGGACGCGCGGTGCGAGCTCGGGGTAGCGCGCGGCTGGCAGATCCGGGAACAAGTGATGCTCGATCTGGTGGCTCAGGTGACCCGACATGACATGAAACGCCCGACCGCCTTCGAGGTTCGCCGACCCGTTGAGCTGCCGCACGTACCACTCGCCGCGGCTCTCGCCGGCTGCCGCGTCCTCGGCATAGAGCTGCACACCGTCTGGAAAGTGGCCGCAGAAGATGATCCCGAACGTCCACAGGTTGCGCAGGCCATTCGCGAGAAAGCTTCCGGCGAGCACGCGCGGCGCGTTGCCCAACGCGAGTAGCGGATACACGACATAGTCCTTCGCGAGCTGCCACGCCGCCTTGCGCACGAACGGCCTTGCGCGGCGCCGCAGCTCAGCCACGGACTGCTCGCCCGCGAGGGTCTCGTTGATGCGGAGGTCGTGCATCCCGACGCCCCACTGGAACAGCAGCGCGAGCACCGCGGCCGAGACCGGCTGCACGAGGTGATGGATGCGCCACGGCTGCGCGGCGTTGACGCGGAGGAACGCATAGCCGATATCGCGATCGCGGCCGAGCACGTTGGTGAACGTGTGGTGCTCGTAGTTGTGCGAGTGCCGCCAGTCGTCGGCCGGGCACGCGGTGTCCCATTCGTAGCGCTTCGAGTCGAGCGCCGGATCTCCGCTCCAGTCGTACTGGCCGTGCATCACGTTGTGCCCGACCTCCATGTTCTCGAGGATCTTCGAGGCGGCGAGCGCCGAGGTTCCGACGACGAACGTCAGCGGCCCGATCCCGAACTGCAAGAGGACGCGCCCTGCGACCTCGGTGTAGCGGACCAGCCGGATCATCCGGCGGATGTGATCGACATCGCGCTGGCCGAGATCTGCGAGCACGTCGGCGCGCACAGCGTCGAGCTCGCGACCGAGCGCGTCGGCCTCGGAGCGAGTGAGCTTCTTGCTGGTGGTCATGGTGATTCCTTTCACAGGTCAAGCTCGAGATCGGAGCGTGCAATCGAGACGCACAGCCGGATCTCCTCGTCAGGCTCCGTCGAGATCCTTCCGGTGGTGAGATCGAGAACGGCGCCCGTCTTCTTGGTACAGCGGCACGTGTGACAGACACCGATCCGGCAGCCGTGCGCGGGCTGCTCGCCGGCGCGCTCGAGCTGCTCGAGCAGACTACCGGCGCCGACGAGAGAGACGCGACGGTCGCGCAGCTGCGCACTGCGCGCGGTGGTGTCCTGGGAAGGGGGACAGATCAGAGGAGCGGCGAACGCCTCCTCGTGAATGCGATCGCCCGCGACGGCGCGCACCAGCTCGCGCAGCCCGGTCGGGCCGCACGCGTAGACCTCGCGCCTGGCCACGTCGGGCACGAGCGCCGCGAGCGCGGAAGCGTCGAGCCGGCCGGCCGTCTTCGTGCGATGCGCGATCACGCGCAACCCGGGTTGCTGCCTCGCCATCGCCGCGAGGTCGCGACCAAAGATCGCATCCGCGGCGCCGCGCGCGCTGTGAACCACGACGACATCACGCAGCTGATCGCGCGCCTCCAGATCGCGCAAGATCGCGATCACCGGTGTGATGCCGCTACCGCCCGCGACGAACAGCAGCGGCGCGGCCACGAGCGGCAGGGCGGATTCGCCGGCAGGCCGACCGAGCCCGAACAAGGGCGCCGCCGTGGCCGCCACAACGAACTCCCCCTTCGGCCGACCGAGTCCGATCACGTGGCCGGGGCGCAGCCGCTCGTGCACCCAGGTGGAGACCTTGCCGCCGTCGACCCGCTTGACCGTGATCGCGATGCGGTCGCCCGGTGCCGAGGCACCGGATGAGATCGAGTACGACCGGCGCACGCGGACACCATCGATCTCGACGGCGATCGCCACGTACTGACCGGCACGGTGGCCAGGCCAGTGCCGGTTCGGAGCAAGGACAATTGTGCGGGTGTCGGCGGTCTCGTCGATGATCTCGACCACGCGTGCGCGGAGCTCCGTCGGAGACCACGCCGAACCGAGCTGGCCGAGCCAGAACTCCGCGTGGCGGTCGAGGAACCAGTGGCGCCAGGCAGACGCGGCAAACCGCGCCCCGGCATGGTGAATCCGGGCGAAGGCCCGCGCGCGATGGGGCGCACGAGCGAGTGGAGCGAACATGGGCGAATCCTTCTTACTTACGTGACCGTAACCTACGGTTGCGTAGGTTTCTTGTCAAGTCTCGTCTGTTCTCCCCCTGCGACTACACTTCCGTAACCTACGCTTGCGTACTACGGTGGCCGGATGAGTCGCACTCGGTTGTCTGCCCACGAACGCCGTGCCCAGCTTGTCGAGGTCGGCCGCGCGGTGTTCGCCAAGCGAGGATACGAGGCCACCTCGGTCGAGGAGATCGCAGACAAGGCCTCGGTGTCCAAGCCGATCGTGTACGAGCATTTCGGCGGCAAGGAGGGCCTCTATGCGGTGATCGTCGACCGCGAGATGGAGTACGTCGTGCGTCGGATCTCCGAGGCGATTGCAACGGGCACGCCACGCGAGCGGATGGAGCACGCCGCGCTCGCGTTTCTGACGTACGTCCACGATCAGCCCGATGGCTTCGCGATCCTCGCGCAGGATCGCCCGCTGACCTCGCCGTCAACAGGCATGCAGTCGCTGCTCAACGATGTCGCAGACCGAGTCAGCGATGTGTTCGCCACGCAGTTCAAGGCCGCCGGCTATGACACGAAGGCCGCGCCGATCTATGCGCACGCGCTCGTCGGGATGGTGACTTTCGTCGGACGGTGGTGGACCGAGACGCGCAAGCCCTCGGTCGAGGAGGTCGCGAGCCACCTGTCCGCGCTCGCGTGGATGGGGCTCCGTCACCTGCCGAAGAAGCCGGCGGCGAAGCGCCGCTAGTACATCGGCTTGCTGTCGGGCTTCCGCGTCGGCACGAACGGCGGGCGAGACGGCACCGCCACGCGCACTACATCAGCGACGGCAGAAGCTCGTCCAGGCGGTCGTTGGTCTCCGCGGCTCCGTCGTCAAGACCGGTTCGGAACGAGCGCGATCAATGCGATCAGCACCACGAGCAGCGTATTCGGTACTCCGTGCGCGATCACCATCGACGCGATCGGATCGAGACCGAACAGGACCAGAGCCGTCCCGTGATCGCGCAAGGCGAAGGCTCCCGCTAACCCCATGGTGACGATGAGGATCGCGCCTGCGATGCGCAGCCAGATGCTCGCGCGCGACGTCACGAGCAGGACACCGGCCCCTGCCGCCGATGCGGCCATGCCGAGCGCGGCACCGACCTCGAGCCAGCGCGGACCGTAGATGCCGGCCGCGGTGAGCGGCACCGAGAGCACGCAGCCGAACGCGACCAGCGCACCGAACCGCCCCCGGCCCTCGGCGATCCGACCGACGATGACCAGCAGCGCGACACCCGCGATGTGAAAGTGGGCGGCGGTCAGCAGCACCCAGAACGGCGGATACGCGAGCAGCGAATAGCCGACCTGATACGCGAGCAACCACGCGGTTGCGGCGGGCACGAACATCAGGCCGACGGCGAGTGCGATCCGATTCGCCGGTCGGTGATCCGCGATCAAGCGCGTCAGTCCCGTCCATCCCGCGACGATGGCGACCGCGGCGTACGGCGCGACCGTGATCCCCGCGACAACACCGGGCTCGAGCGCGATCAGGCCCACGGCCGCGATCAGACCGGCGGCCCAGGACGCGCGTCGTACCGCTCGTGGAGCTGCGACAACGGCCAGCGCGAGTGGCGTGATCACCGCGGTGGTGACCGCGACGATCAGCACCGGAAGCTCGACGAGGAGCCAGGTGTTCGCGGCGAGAATGTCATGCGATCGCGTCATGACAGCCGATCGGCTGCGTCGAGATGATTCCGTTGTCGAACACGATCGTCTCGGTCGCGGTGTCCATGCCGCTCGACAGCGTCCCGAGCTCGACCCGCGTGAACCCGGTCGCCGGCGCGGTGGCCGTATCGTTGAATCCCACCAGCGCCGTGACCTCGTCGATCAACACCTCGACGCGCCCCCCTCCGCCAGATGCGGCATCTGCCCCGGCATCGCGGCATCGAAGCCCAGGCGTTCGCAACCCATGAGCGCGAACGCACCCAGCCGAAAAACTCGAACGCGGCCATGCCGTCCGCGATGATAGCGGATGTCGCTGTATCCCGTGTACGTTCGGCCCGTGACCACCGACCTCGTCAGCTACACCCTCGAGAATCAAGTTGCCACCGTCGTGATGGATGACGGCAAGGCCAACGCCCTGTCGAAGCCGATGATCGACGCACTGCTCGCGGCGCTCACTCGTGCCGAGGGCGAGGCCGGTGCGATCGTGCTCGCGGGCCGTGCGGATCGGTTCTGCGCAGGCTTTGATCTGCGCGTCATGATGAGCGGGCCCGACAACGCGAAGGCGCTGCTTGCCGCCGGCTCCGAGCTGCTACTCCGCCTCTATGGCGCGACGATCCCGCTCGTGATCGCGTGCACGGGCCACGCACTCGCGGGCGGCGCGCTCGTCGTCCTGACCGGCGATCACCGGGTCGGCGCGAGCGGCGCATTCCGGATCGGCCTCAACGAGGTGTCGATCGGACTCCCCGTTCCGGTGCTCGCGATGGAGTTTGCGCGCGACCGGCTCGTGCCGAACGAGATCCATCGCGCGACGCTGCTCGCGCAGATCTACGAGCCCGAGTCCGCGCTGCGCGCCGGCTACCTCGACGCCGTCGTCCCGGCCGAGGCCGTGATCGCGTCGGCGCGCACCGAGGCAACACGCCTCGCCGCCCTCGCCCGCTCCGCGTTCCGCGCGACGAAGAAGCGGCTGCGGGGCCGGTCGATCGACTTCATCCGCGCCTCGATGGACGCGGATCTCGCCGACCTGCTGACGCCGTCGGCGTAGCGATCACATCGGGGAACACGGCCTCGTCGATCGCATCGAGCTGCGCCTTGGCGTGAATCGCTCGCGTGATACTCCACGCGACCGGCGCCCGCGAGCACGCCGCGCCCCACGATCACGAGCCGACGACGCCTGGGATCACGGCTCGTCGGCGCTGACCAGACACTGCGCGATCACGTGGGTGTCCGGCTGCGAGGGCCGCTTCTCCGGGTGGATCGCGAGGGTGAGCTGTGATGGATAGCTCGCGCACTTGGTTGCGTCGGGCTTGACGTACCAGCACGGCTGCTGCGCGTCCGCGGCGGGTGTGGTGGCGTTGGTCATCTTGCAGGCTGGGATGCCGGTCTCGATCGCACGGCCGTCGGGCTCGATCACATCGCTGACCGTGCAGCTCAGCTGGAGGCCCGGGTTGTTCGGATCGGTGTCCGTGGTGTCAATGTCGCTCGTGAAACACGGTTGGCCCTGGACGGCGAGGATCTTCTCGGCGATGTCACTCAGCGCACCGCCGAGATCGCCACTGCACAGCGAGTGGAACGTGTTGCGCTGGGGGAACTGCTGGGCGAAGTGGGCGATCCGCGGCATCGGGAACGCGTTCTGCGATCCGTTCGTGCACGAGGGCTGCACGAAGGGCGTGTTGTTCATCGCCGTGTTGATCGCGACGGTGGTGGTCTCGATCGCGGGGTCCGTGAGCGCGCTCGGTCCGATGATCGCGGACACGATGATGTCCTTCGAATTCGCCTTGAGGTTCTTGATCGCTTCGACCAGCTCGTTGGGATGGCGCAGGTACGGGGAATTCTCGCGCGGCTTGCAGTTCGTGTACGTCTTCGCGTCGCGGCCCATCACGCCTTGGTCGCACTCCCAGCCCCACTCGAAACAGCGGAAATCCGCGAACGCGCCGAGCTCGCTCACGAGTGCATTGTTCGGATCGTAGATCCTGGCGTTGGACGCCGTGCAGTCGTCCTCGTCGCTGATGATGATGATCGCGAGAAATGCGTTCGGCCGGAGGAAGCCGGCATTCGCGGTGTTTCCGATCAACGCCTTCGTCAGCGACCCGAGGTGTTGCTCGAAGCCGCAGCCGTTCGGACCCAGCGTCGCGATGCACGAGAACGTATCCTCGAGTGTCCCGCTGTAATTCTTGCGGCGCATACCGGCGTTGTCGACGTCGGAGATGAAGTTCCCCGTCGGAGGCGTGCAACCGGGCACACGTGCTTGCGCGAGCAGGTTGCCGTTGTCGCCCGAACCCGTGCAGTTACCGCCGACGGTCATGCCACCCGCGCCGATGTCCTGCGAGATCACGCCGATGTGGACGTTCGGCAGACCGCCCTCGACGTTGGCGAGGATCTGCATGAACCGCGGGAAGTTTGCGGTCAGCGACGCCTGCTCGTCGGCCATGGTCGGTGACTTGTCGATCAGGAACAGGATGTCGAGATCGCGGTTGATGTTGACCGGGACATCCTTCAGCTCGACCTTCTGCTGGTCAGGGTCGAGCTTGGAGATTGTACGGTCGGGGCATCCGGTGAGGCTCGCGACGGCGAGCAGGACAGCGCTGGCCTTGGTCATCGTGCGGTTCGTGCCCGCACGGGGCTCGATCCGTCACAACAAGTCGACGTGGAGATCCATGAACTGCCCGATCTCGACGCGCGGCGCCCTCCTGTCGGCGAGCTCACCGAGATAGGCGAGCACCTGCGGATGGGTCATGATCACCTCGGTGAACGTCCGCGCCGGCATCCGCAGCGCGAGCACGCGCGACGCCGCGGTGACGTTTGCCGTCGATCCCCCGCCCGACAGCAGCGACATCTCGCCGAACACGTCACCACTCGCGAGCTGCGTGACCGGCGCAGGACCGCCATCACGCGTGACGTCGACGCGTCCCGACACCATCACGTAGAGCCCATCGGCACGCTGGCCCTCGACGATCAGCCGAGAGCCCGGCACTGCCTCGACCAGCTCGAACCGCGCCGCGAGCTCGGCGCGATCGTTGTCCGCAAACGGCCGGAACAGCTCGCTCGTACGCAGCATGCGGCCGATCAGCCGCTCGCGCACGAACCGCAACAGCACGTTGATCACCGCGGACTGCTCGGCCGCGGCCTCGCGCACGAGCACGCGGTCGAGGCCGAGCAGCTGGACCCCGGACAGCGCACGCACCGTCGCCGAGCGCGGCAGATCCGTGACGAGTGCGATCTCACCGAAGAACGCACCTGGCCCGAGCCGCGCGAGCTCGGTGCCGCTGGTCTCGACGGTGACCTCGCCCTCGCTGATCACGTAGAGCGATCCGCCGGCATCGCCTTCGCGAAATAGCGTGTCACCGGCCGCGAGGTCGACGAGCTCCATCCGCGGAATCAGCTGCTCGAGCACGCGCGGGTGAAGCTCCGCGAACAATGGCGTGCGGCTCAGCGCGAGTCGCGCGGTGGCGCTGATCGGCGGCGCCTCGGGGACGAGCTCGAGCTCGCCCAAGCTGAGCTCGATCGAGGACGGCTGGTCGAGCGGGAGGATCGTGATTCCCGACGAGCTGCCGTCCAGGTTCGGTGGTGAGTGCGAGCCGGCGACGATCACCGCGAGCTCGATCGAGTCGAGCGAGCTGCCCGGCGGAATGTCGACCCCGGGCGGCTTGCCCGGCCGCAGCATGGCGGGGCGCGAGCTCTT
>JAYUYE010000539.1:0-9917 GCA_043752985.1 Myxococcales bacterium | reverse complement strand
GCGAGCGGACAACCGCCACACCCGCCGCCGCTGCTCTCCGCCTCATGACGACGGCCTCGCCCGCCGCCGCGCACCGTGTGCTGGACCTGGCAGGTGTTCGTGTCCTCGACGGCGTCGAGATCCTCGCACAGCGCCAGCGTAATCCCACCGGTGTTCGGTGCCGCGAAGATGTGGACGATCGCATTGATCGCGTCGTCGTCGCGCTGCGGGGAGTACGACACCGTGTCGCTCAGGCAGCCGGCAGCCACGATCACGACAACCTGGAACCAGTAGCGCATTCACCTCGAGCCGTAGCACGATCACGACGAGCGATGCGCGCGTGCTCGGCGGCCAGCTGCGCAGCGCTCGATGCAGGTCGTCGATCCCTGGATCTCGACGGCCGCTGCACCGCGGCTGTGGTGGTACGCGAGTCGCCGGACGCTTCAAACCAGCGCGCGGCGGCGAGAGCTTGATCGAGGACCTGGAGTGCTGGGATCGCAATTTGGAACGGTCTTTCTACGAACCAGCTTGCTCCGCGAGACACGGCCCTGGAATCCGACGATCGGCGAGGTTCTCGACGAAAAACCGGTCAGGTAACACGACACTGCAAGGCATCCCGACACCCCGCCTACCTATCCAGGCAGGGTTGACCTGGACGTGTGTCGTGCACACTGTGAACGCTAACGTACGCGTCAGCTTTCAGGCGCGAGCTCAGGACCCACCAACATGACGCGCAACCCAGCACTTCCGATCGTGGCGTTCAGCGACCCCATCAAAGTGGTCCTCCTGACCGATGACTCGCTCCTGCGGGCCGGCCTCTCCAGCCTGCTCGAGCAGCTCGGATCGATCGACGTGGTCGAACGCGACCACGCCGAAGTTGCCCTGTGGGACGCCGGTGTTGATCCGAGCAAGACGCTCGCGCGACTGACCGAGCTGCGCACCTTGCCGATGCCCGTCGTCGCCGTCGTGGGTGACGCCGCACATGTTGCCCCTGCCCTCGCGGCCGGCGCACGTGGTGTCGTGCTGCGTGACCAGGTCGGTCCCGGAATTCACGCAGCGCTCGCCGCCGTCCGCAGTGGCCTCACGGTCATCGACACGGCACTCGCATCGAGCCTCGTTCCGAACTCGCCCATGGGCGCCACGGCGGGCAAGGGCCGCGGCGAGCTCACCGAGCGCGAAAAGCAAGTCGTTCAGCTGCTGTCGGAGGGGCTGTCGAACAAGTTGATCGCAGATCGCCTCGGCATCAGCGACCACACGGCGAAATTCCACGTCAACGGCGTGATGATGAAGCTCGGCTCTTCGACCCGGACCGAGGCGGTCGTCGAGGCGATGCGCCGCGGGCTCGTCCGCCTGTAGCGAACATCCAGCCGAACCGATCGAGCGCGACGAGACCGGTATCACCGATCTCGACGCCCTCGGCGCCGAGCAGCTGACGCTGGATCGCCGCGCCCACCGGATCGTGAATCGCGATCCTTCCACGCAGCTTGCCGGCCTTTCCGATCACCCGCTGCCACGGCAGCTGATCACCGGGCTTGCTCGTCTTGAGCGCGGCCGCCGCGATCCGCGCGCCGCCCGGGATGCCCGCGAGCTCCGCGATCTGACCGTAGGTCGCGACGGACCCGCGCGGGATCTTGCGGATCACCGTCTTGATCGCACGAAACAGCTGCTGGAGGTGCGCCGCGCCCTCGCTCGCTGCCATGCCTAGGGTCCAACGGTCGTGAACGCTGACGTCCCGGTCGCCCACGCCTCGACCCACGGCCGTAGCACGACGTTCGTTGACGTCGTCGTGTTCGGCTGGCCAAGCATCGTGTGCGAGTTGTTGTCGATCATGAACGACGCCTTGCCGGGGCCCGTCATCGCAGTGCCGATCGGCAGCGATGCGTTCTTCATGCCCTGCGCGTCGTAGCCGAAGAACAGCGCGAGGGTTCCGTCCTGCAGCGAGTTGGTGAGCGCGTAACGGCCGCCGTGCGGCGGCGGTGCGCTGCGCCAGAAGGCGCCGGTGTTGTTGAACGCGGCGCTGCAGTTCGTACACCCGGCGGGATAGCGCGGAGCCCACACCGCGTTCATCGTGCCCCATCGACCAAATTCGATCGGCACCATCTGCGCACCGTCGGCGAACGCGTGCGTGGTCGCGTTCGGGAACGTGCCTGCGATCCGGTCCCAGTTGAGCTGGACGCCGTAGCCACCGGCGGAGATGCCGATCGCGAACACCTCGCTCGCGGCGTAGCCGCCGATCCGCGCGAGCGCGGCGTCCATGTTCATCGCGCCCTTGTGGTGCATCGTGCGCTGCTGGCCCAGTGCCTCGTAGACGTTGAGCCGCGTCCCCGAGTGGAGGTCGCCGGTGCAGTACGGCACGAACACCCAGGTCGCATCGCCGAACAGGCTCGTTGCCTGATCGCGCTGGAACATGAAGTTGGAATCGAAGAACTGAGGGCGGACGCTGGCGAACGTCTGTGCGTTGAAGCCGTCGAGGTGCGACGCGGTGACCGGGACGATGATGCCGTAGCAGCTCGCCGCCTCCCAGCACGCGCCGCCACCCTCGACGAGGATCACGAGCTTCTGCGACCGTGTCGTCGGATTGATCGCGATGCCGGTCGGCGTCCCGTTGCCGCAGACCATGCCGGGGACGTCGACCCAGGTCCAGGTCTCGAGCGGAACGTCGAACCCGCCATCGATACCTCCGTCGATACCTCCGTCCGTGCTCCCGTCGCGAGAGCCATCGGTTCCGGCATCGGTCGCCGCGTTCTTGTCATCGCCGCATCCGCCGAGAAGCAACGCGAGGACGCACATCCATTTGCCCATCTCCCGATGATGCCAGACTCTGGTAGACAGATCGCGATGCGGATCCAGGTGCTGTATTTTGCCGTGTTCCGGGACCGGCTCGGACGCGAGGACGAGACGCTCGAGCTCGCTGACGGTGCGCGCGTTCGCGACGCAATCGCCGCACTGGCCGCGAACCACGAGCCAATCGCCACGCTGCGCACGAAGTTCAGGGTCGCGGTCAACCAGGAATTTACCGACGAGGACCACGAGCTGCGGGACGGCGACGAGCTCGCCCTGATCCCGCCCGTCGCGGGTGGCTCGGATGAGCGCCATGTCGTACTCACCGGCGAGCCGCTGTCGCTCGATCGCTGCATCTCCGCCGTCGGAGGTGCGGGCATGGGCGGTATCGTCACATTCACCGGGATGGTTCGCCGCACCAGCCGGGGCATCACCGTCGAGAAGCTCGAGTACGAGGCGTACGGCAAGATGGCGATCCGCGAGATGACGCGGTTGTGCGAGGAGATCGAAGCGGAGATCGTGGGCGTGCGGATCGCGGTAGAGCACCGCACCGGCACGCTCGAGGTCGGCGACCTCGCCGTCGTCATAGCGGCCGCCGCGCCGCATCGCGCCGAGGCGTTCACCGCGTGCCGCGCGATGATCGATCGGCTCAAGGAGCGGGTGCCGATCTGGAAGAAGGAATTTGGTGACGACGGCTCGACCTGGGTCGGCCTCGGACCGTAGACGAGCGCCGCCCGACTACCTCCGCGCCCGGTGGGCGCCTGCGCCCCGTGATTCAGGGCACGATGCCGATGCACTCGCTGCCGCAGCCGAACACGGCGCCGGCGCACGAGCGGTCGTCCACGCAGGCCTGGCACTCGTCGGCCTTGTCCTCGAAGGACTCGCTGGCCGCGGTGTTGTCGCGGCAGCGGTCCGCACAAGCGGCCGCGTCGTAGTTGGCATTGACGCAGTCCTTGTACTTGTTGCAGATCGCGTTGCAATCGTAGGCGCGGTCGATTGCGGTGTCGCAACCGGGCGTGGTGACCGCGAGCGCGGCCGTGAGGGTGAACATCGCAATGAAGCCAAGCTTGAGCATGGCTGCGGCCTGATTCACCATCCGTGCCGCAGCGTCGCGTGAGCTAATGAATCGGCGTCTCGGTTGTGGCGCTACCCGACCCGACCGGCTCGCCAGGTGGGGTCGCAGCGGAGCCGGCAGAGCCGTTGTTGTGCAACTGTGCGCCGTCGACGCCGAGTGGCTGATTGATTGGCTGAGTCGGCGTCGGCGTCGGCTCCGCCGCAGCGTCGACCGGTGGCGTGACCGTCGGCGTCGGGGGCGGCGGCGGATTCGCCGCGCCGCTCTTGAGCGTGTCGTCCGGCGGCTGCACGGTGAGGTTTGGCCGCGAGTCGCCGCCATGGCCGCCGGGGTTGTCCATGTTGATGTTCTTGAGCGCGGGACCGCAGTTCTGCGCCAGCCGCTTCATGTCCTTGAACTTACCGTCGAGCCGGATGTGAAACAGATCGTCGGGCCCAAGGTTCGCCCCGGTCGTCGAGATCGCGGCGTGCGTCTTCGGCTCGCGCTTGGCCAGGACTTCGCTGCCCTTGAACCGCAGGCAGCCCGCGACCATGGAGTCGCTGAACGACGGCGCGAGGGTCGCCTCGAAGTCGACCTTGAGCTGACCGTCCTGCGACTTGGTATCGAACTCGGTCAGCGTCATCTTGCCGTCCTTGATCGAGACCTTGACGAGCATGCTGTCGACGTTGACCTTGCCGAACTCGATGCCGTCGTTCGCGAACGCCTGACTGCGCGCGTTCTTGAGCTTGGGCTTGAGCTTGGTCTTGCCGTCACCGATCGTGCAGCCACTCGGGCACTCGAACACCATGTTGCCCTCGGCTTTCTGCCAGTTCGGAGCGGCCTTGCCGGTCTTGCTCTTCTCGTTCGGCAGATCGAGCGCGAACTTGAACGCGATCTTGCCGGACATCGGCAGACCGATACCTTCCTTGATCGGGAGGCTCCCGGACGGCAGGTCGGTTCCTTCGAGATCGATCGAAGTCATGTCCTGGGAGATCGAGATGTTGCCCTTGAGGTGCCCCGGTCCGATCGTGGCATCGATGTCGACCGATGCCGTGCCCTTGATCAACGCGAGGAGGCCGAGGTCGACCTCGAGCTCCGAGATGTAGAAGCTGTTGACAGCGTCGCCGGCCTTCTCGGGCCGCGACTCGAGCCGCACCGATTTGAAGTACATGCGCCCCGGGATGATGCCGCGCTCGACGTCACCGATCGTCACCTGATACTTCGCCGACAGCGCCTCGATGATCTTGTCCTTGACGCGGTGGTACGGGAACGTGAGCTGCAACGCGAACACGAACGTCACGAGCCCGAGCAGCGTGAAGCCGACGATGCGCAGCGCGAGCCGCGCGCGGGGTCCGAGGTGAAGAGCCATGACTTAGGTGCCTTTCTTCGTCTCGGCCGATCCTGATCCGGTGCCGGCCGCGCCCTTCGCCGGCGGTTCCTTCGAGTAGGTCGAGACCTCGAGCGTGGCGTCGAGCTTCGCCTTGTCCTTGAAGTCGCGCCGCAGCTCGAGCCGCGTCACCGCGACGACCTTGGACTGGGTCTCGATCTCATGGAGGAACTTCGTGAGCTGATCGATCGTGAGATCCGAGACCTGGCACGACACCGAGTTGGTGACAAAGCCGTTCTTCGTGACCCCGTTGCGCGGAGTCGTGCCCTTGAGCACGAAGCCCGCCTTCTGCGCGGCATTCGTCAGGTAGGTGTCGAGGCTGAGCGGCTCGGTGCCCATCGTCGCGACGACATCATCGGTCGGCTGCAGTGGGCCGCGCGCCTTGAGGTCGGCGAGCACGACGAGCGCCTTGCGCGTCTTCTCGTTCGCCGCCTCCTTCACGACCAGGCCGTCGTGGATCGACAGCCCGAGCCAGATCGCCAGGGTGATCGGCGCCGCGATCGCCGCGAGCACTACAAGGCGTCGTTCGCGCGGGGAGATCCGGTCCCAGAAGTCTCGTGCTTGCTCGGAGATGCTCATGGAATTCCCTCGATCACATGCAGCCAGCGGTGATCGTCAGCTTGAACTTCTTTGTGCCGTCAGCGTTCGTGTCGGTCGGTCCGCGGCTGACATCCTTGAAGCACTCGACCTTCTTGAGCTCGGAGACGAGCAGGTCGATGCCCTCGGCGGTCTTGGTCGTGCCCGTGACGTCGACCTTCTGGTCGTCGATCGTGAGCTGGTCGATGTCGAGGGTGATCTTGTCCTTCGCGGGGACCTTGTTACTGAACTCGAGGAGGATGTCGTAGGCGGACAGCTTGGGCATCGGCGAGATCGCGCCGACACCGCCGGGCCCGTTCGCGTTGAGCACGGCATCGGCCGTCTTCGCCTCGCCGAACTGCGCGGCGGACTCGTTGGAGAGGCGGGTCGACAGCACCTTCTCTGCCTTGCGCAGCCGGTAGAGGTCCGCGTAGGCGCTGACCGCGGCGAACGCGGCGATCGCGATCACGGCCGCACCGAGCGGGACCGCCTTCGCGCGGAGGAATGACAGGTCCATCTTGACCGCGAGCGACCCCGAGCGCAGGTCGAACAGCGGCCGGCCACCGGCGCAGTCGTACGCCATGCCGATCGTCATCGCGGCGCTGTCAACAGCGGCTGCCGCGGTCAGATCTCCCGCGACCTTGAGGCCCGCGAGGCCACCGACGTCGTCGGCTGTCAGCCGCCACGCCGGGATGCCGAGCTGCTCGGTGAGGAACGAGCCGATGCCGCGGAGCCGACCGCCGCCACCGACGATCAGGCCGGCCATCGCGGTGAACCCGGTGCGCGCACGGCACGCGGCGAGCGTCTGGCGAAGATCGCGCGCGAAGGGCTGGAGCTCCGAGATCGCGACCTGGTGGATCCGTGCCCACGCATCGGAGGTCGCGGGCTCGGCCTGCGATGCCACGAAACCATCGCTGTGCTTCGCGCGCTCGGCGTCTTGCCAGGGCAGTCGCCAGTGCTTTGCGATCGCATCGGTGAGGTGCTTACCCGCACGCGCGATGCTGCGGCTGAACACGGCCTTGCCGTCTGCGACGATGACGACGTCGGTGCGATCGTGGCCGATGTCGATCACCGCGACCGCGCCCTCGGCACGCGCGCGCGCGAGCGACGGCGTATGCGCGACGAGGCGAACCGCGGCACCACCGCAGGCGAGCACGCCACGCGGATTGAAGCCGCACGACGTACCGAGCTCGATCAGGTGCTCCGCGCGATCGCGGCGCATCGCGTAGGTCAACACCCGCATGCCCTCGGTCGGCGGTGCCTGGCGGCCACGCACGCCGAGATCGATCACGCCGGGCATCGCGGGCGCCGCGGCCGGAGTCAGCGGCGGCGAAGGCAGCGGCTCGAACGTGTAGACCATGTCCTCGAGATCAACGGGAACGACACCTTCGAGCTCACCGCCGACCGCCTTGTCGAGCTCCGCACGGCGCAGGTTCTTGAAGCCGAACTCGAGTACCTGCGTGAACACCTGGTCGCCGTAGACGCCGATGTAGCCGGTCTCGTCGCGCAGCCGGAGCTCGTCGATCATCGACGCGAGCACCACCTTCGCGCGCGGCTCGGACGGACCGTCGCCCGGCGGAACGAGCCGCTCGACGACGTGCAGCAAGGAAGCACCGCGAATGCCTGGGCTGGCAATGGCCAGCTTCACACTCCACGCGCCGAGGTCGACCGCGAACACGCGACTCGCCATATCAGTCTTCCCTCATGTAGACCCACGCGCCCTTCGGCACGGGAGCTTTGCGGACGTTCTGCAGGACGACCTTCGTGTCCCAGACGCCGTTGACCGTCGTGCGGATCGCCGGATAGACCGGCGTTCCATCGGCATTCTTCTGCTTGCGCTCGATCTCGCCCCACGCCTGCACGCGATACGTGCGACGCGGTCCAGCCGTTGCGATCTGGCCGAGCTTGGTCTTGTCGAGCTCCATCCCGATCTTCTCGCCGGGAATTGCGCCGGCGCTGACCGCAGCGCTCGCCGCACTTCCACCGGTACCGCCGGACGCGGCGACCTGGCCGATCTGCGCGGCCGGATCCTTCACGAAGTCGATGAAGTCATCGACCGACGTGAACGTCATGCCGAACTGCTTCGCCTTGGCGACAAGCCCCGCGAGCATGAACAGCTTCTGCGGGTTCTGGAGGATCGGGTCGCTCGGGTTCTTGGCGGACAGAAACAGGATCGCGGCGATCAGCTGGCTGTTCGACAGCGCGCTGAGGTTGGTCTTGCAGCCGCCGTAGACCGTGAATGCCTGGCCGAACAGGTTCCAGAACCGATCGTCGACGCCGCGCGCGAGCTTGAGCTCCGACACGGTGTCGATGTAATTGTTCTTCGGCTTGTAGTCGTCCTTGAGGCTCTCGTAGCCGTAGTCCTCGGTGGTGCCGCGCTCGCGCAGCCGCTGACCGTTGCTGTCGACGTAGTCGAGGATCGACGACACCTGCAGCGCGCGATCGCGACGCCAGCCCTCGGCATCCGCTTCCTCGAATACCGGATTGTAGGCGGGGAAGTAGATCAGCGCCTCGAGCGCGCTCTTGAGATTCAGCGCGGTGGCGTCGTTGCCGTTCGTGCAGTTGATGTTGATCTTGTCGTCCTCGGTCGTGATCTGACCGACGATGCCGCACGTGCCGATGTCCGCACCGAGGCCCTTCGCGTCGGCCGAGCTGAAGCCAACGGCCGCCTGGATCTCCTCTGCTCCGCCGCAGAACGCGAGCAGGACCTGGTCGGCGAAGTCGGTGATCTGCACCATGCCGCGCAGCTCCTTGACGTTGTCGATCCGCTGCTGCAGCCGGATCACCAGCTCGGACAGGTTCGAGGCAGAGCGCGCGAGGAACTGCGAGCGCATCTGGTCGCGATAGTTCGCCGCGGCGATCATGTCGATGTTCGTCGTGGTGCCGAACTGGTTCGAGATCACGAGCGTCATCGCGATCGCGATCAGCACGGTGACCAGCGCGATGCCCCGCTGCTTGTTGCGGCGGCGGCGCTTCGACGCACCGCGCGCGTTCCCGCCGAGCGTGTGCTCGGTCGTCAGGAACTTCCAGATCTGGATGAGGGGCTTCATTGCACGAAGTTCAAAGGTTCCTGCATCAGGATGCGGGCCTCGGTGACGACCTTGTAGTCCTTGTCGGCCGCGTCCTTGATCGTGACGGTGATCCGCACGCGGCTGGGCAGCATGCCCTTCTGGCCGTCGGACTGCGTCGTGTCCCAGGTCTCTTGCCACTCGGCGTTCTTCCAGTTCCAGAACTCGAGCTTGGATTCGAGGACGTCGGTCAAGAGCACGTCGTACTCGGACGGCAGATCATCGGGCGGCTCGTTCGATGGCCGGCGCTGCTCGCGGCGGATCCAGTCGATCTTGCCGGGCTTGTCAGGGTTGTTGCGCTGCATGTACTGGATGACCGTCTGCTCCGACTCGTTCGCGTCAGCCCACAGCACGCGGTGACCGAGGGTCGAGAACCGGATGTCGGGAACCTTGCCGGTACCCTTCGAGACGAACATCGTGCGCGGGTGGGTCTGGGTCTGATCCTCGTTGCGCGACAGGTATGCGGCACTGAAGTCAGCGACCACGCGGCCCATCGCCATTCGCACCTCGTGGTTGCGCTGCTCGTACGCCTCGAACGAACGCTTGGTATCGGACGTGTTGCCGATCGTGCGCCACGCGAGCGTCATCATGATCACCATGACCGCGCTCGCGATCATGACCTCGATGAGGGTCAGGCCAGCCTGTGGGGAGCGGCGCATCACTTGGTGGCGCTCCCACTGCCGGGGCGCGGCGTGCGCGTCGAGCCCGAGCCGCGGCCCGACCCGGAGCCACTGCCTGCCTCGGGAAGCTCCTGCGAGCCGAGGCCGTTGAGTGCCTTGTCCATCGCCGCAGCGTCGGTGAAGAACGCGACGATGCGCATGTCACGCTTGGAGCCCATGACCTCCCACTTGAGATCGAGCACGACCTTGCGGATCGAGTCCTTGAGGACCTGCTGGACGAGCGAGTACTGGCTCTGGATGAACGACGCGCCCTGCTGCGAATCCGCATCGCCGCCCGAGCCGCCGAACCCGCCGCCGAGCATGGACAGCATGCCGCCGAGCGCGCTGTCCTGGAAGCCGCCGGTCGGTTCCTCGCCGAGCGCGGAGCCGAGCGCGGAGCCCTTGGCACCGGAGGC
>JAYUYE010000538.1:0-4156 GCA_043752985.1 Myxococcales bacterium | reverse complement strand
GCGGGGCCGAACGGACCTGCGGGTGGCGATGGCGCCGCGGGCCAACCCGGGTCGATGGGTACCGCGGGTGCCACCGGTGCAACCGGCATGGACGGCCGCAACGGCGCGGCGTGTCCCGTTGGTAGCTCGGTCGAATCGTCGACGGAAGGCGTGCCGAACTCGGCGCCGCTGTCGTCGATGGTCTCGCTGACGTTCTGCGACGCCGCGAACACCGGCGCAACGAACATCGCGGACTACGTCAAGGCGCTGGTCGCACGCTATGGCACCAACACGCTGCCGGCGTCGTTCGAGTTCCCGCTCAAGGTCGCGACGACCGACACCGTTCGCGCGATCAGCGGGCTCGTACCCGACGTCGTCGTGAAGTGGCTCGATCCGTTGACCTGGGACAACATGACGACCTCGTCGACGACGCCGCGGTTCGGTGCCAACGCTGACTACATCGCGTTCCAGGGCGATGGCTGGACCGGAACGCCGTACTGGCAGGGCAGCGACAACGCTGGCCACGTCTGGGTCAACCACGAGTACGTCTCGAACGGCCGCCCCCAAGCGACCGCCGCGCCGACCGGTCAGCAGCTCACGCTCGCGCGGTTTCTGGCGTACTGGGGAACGATCACGGGGGCTCCGACCGCAAACGCGTGGAGCGCGAGCGATCTCGCGATCTTCACCGACGAGTACAAGAAGCAGGTCGGTGGAACCTGGATGCGCATCGTCAAGGATCCGGCGACCGGCCAGTGGTCGGTCGACAAGTCGACGCTCCCGGTGCGCTACGACGCCACCGATTCGACGCTGATCAAGGTCACGGGCCTCGACGTCAGCCCCGATACCGACGACCTCGGCACGGCACTTCCGGCCGACGTCGTGGTCGGCATGCAAGGCAACTGCTCCGGTGGCATGACGCCGTGGGGCACGATCATGACGGGCGAGGAGAACGTCAGCTTCAGCTACGGAGATCTCGAGGCGGCATGGAGCTCCGGCAATCGGTTCACGGCCGGCCGCGGCTTCGATCCGGGGGCAAACGTCTCGTTCAACGTCGCGCCGTCGGCGACCGGCGACTTCACGAGCGGCACTGCGGCGCATCCCAAGGATGCGTACGGCTACATCGTCGAGATCGATCCGGGCATCGCCGCGGACGAGTACTACGGCAAGACCACGCCAGGCGTCGGCCACCGCAAGGTCGGCTACATGGGCCGCGCTGCCTGGGAGAATGCGACCTTCGCGATGGGCAGCGACTGGAAGCTGATCCCGAACCAGCCGATCGTGATCTACTCGGGCAACGACCGCCGCTCGGGTCACATCTACAAGTTCGTCACGACCGCGAACTACACCGCCGGCATGACGAAGGCGCAGACCCGCGCGCTGCTCGACAGCGGCAAGCTCTACGTCTCCCACTTCGCCGGCCTCGACAACACGCAGGGCCGCCGTCTCCTCGCGGGTCAGGCGACGCCGACCGAAGCCGCGCCCGGCATGGGACGCTGGGTCGAGCTGTCGACCACGTCGACGGACATCGCACCGAACGCCACCGCGCTCGGCACCGCGACCAAGACCGTGGGGCAGGCACTCGTCGACCAGAGCTGGAACAGCATCGGCGGCTTCCCGACAAACGACGATGTTCGCAAGGCGCTGTTCACCGCGTCGCTCAAGGTCGGCGCGATGGAGCTCAACCGTCCCGAGGACCTCGAGTACAACCCGCTCGGCGGCCCGGGCGGCACGACGCCGCGGCTCTACGTGGCGTTCACCAATCACTCGGGCACGGTCGCGCTCGATCAGAACGGCGTGCTGCTCCCCGCCGCGACGACGCAGCCGAACCGCGGCGATCGCGTCGGTGGCATCTTCGTGATGCAGGAGACGACGTCGGCAACGCCCGCGAGCTCGACGACGTTCACCTACTGGCAGGCGTGGCAGGGCAACCTGGCCGCCGGGCCCTTCGATGCCGGTAGCCCGGACAACCTCCTGATCGACAAGAACGGCGGCGTCTGGTTCGGCACCGACGGGTACTTCGGATCGTCGTCGCGCAAGAACTCCGACGGCGTCTACTACCTCGACCTCGACAACGCCCACAAGACGACCGCGACGCCAACCTATGGTCTCGCGTTCCGGATCGCGGCGACTCCGAGCGATGCGGAAGCAACCGCACCGACGTTCACCCCGGCGATGGGCACGATGTTCTTCAACGTGCAGCATCCCGGCGAGGACATCCTGTCGAACTGGCCGCCACGCTGATGCGAAGGAAGGGATGCTGAGGATCACGTCGATGGTGAAGGTGTGGGCGGTCGTGGCCGGGCTCGCGCTCGGTTGCGGTCAGGGCAAGACGTCATCCTCACGTCCCGAGCGGACCGCCGCGCGCGAGGTGCCGAACCTCGAGGCAACGGGTCCGCTCGCGTACGCCGCGGCGACCGCGGGACAGGTCCGGAACTTCGAGGCTGCGATCCCACCGATGTGTTACACGCGCACCGGCGGTACCTCGAATCCATGCTGGACGTGCCACACCGCGGGTGTCGGCCGGACCAACCTCGATGACTCGAGCCTGCAGGAGGCGTACGCGTTCTCCGACGTCGCGCTCGAGAATCACTGGACCAACCTGTTCCAGGATCGGCGTGCGGCGATCACGAGTGTTTCCGACGACGAGATGCTCGGCTACGTGCGTCGTGACAACTACGCGCCGCTCGTTCGCGCGATGGCGGCAATGCCGACGAGCTACACGGGCTATCGGCCGGATCTCGATCTGGCCGGTGGATTCGACGAGGTAGGCTTCGCGCGCGATGGGTCGGGGTGGCGCGCGGTGCGCTTCCAGCCGTTCCTCGGGGCGTTTCTGCCGACCAACGGGTCGACGAGTGATGTGTTCATCCGGCTTCCGGACGCATTCCGACGCACGGCAGATGGCGCGCCATCACGCGAGGTCTATCGATTGAACCTGTCACTGGTCGAAGCCGCGATCTCGCTTCAGGACTACGCGACGAAGGTCATCGACCGCGAGATCGAGCCGGTCGACGAGCGCTTGCTCGGGTTCGATCTCGACGGCGACGGTCGTCAGCGTGCGGGAACGACGCGGGTGCGGCGATTACCGCCACACTACGCGGGCGGCGCGGTGACGATTGCCATGGTCGCGCAGTCGTATCCCCAGGGAACGGAGCTCCTGCACAGCGTGCGGTATCTCGATCCGGACGCGCCGACGAGGATGGCGGCGCGCATGAAGGAGCTGCGATACATGCGCAAGACCCAGAACCCGGACGATTGGGGACGCCAGCGCGCATACGACGAGGAAGCCGATGACAAGGCAGCGGGGAAGCTGCCCGTATATCAGGGCGATCCGGAAGTCGGTCTCCTGACGCCGTGGGGGTGGCAGCTCCAGGGCTACATCGAGGACCGGAGCGGAGCGTTGCGCGTGCAGAGCGAGGAAGAGCATCGGTTCTGCATGGGCTGTCACGGTCATCTCGGAGTGACCATCGACCAGACCTTCAGCTTCGCGCGCAAGGTGCCCGGCGCGGACGGCTGGCGGCATCAGGATCTGCGCGGGCTCCAGGATCGCCCACAGGTCGGTCATTCACGACCCGAGCTCGCGACGTACTTCGCCCGTGTGCACGGTGGGGACGAGACGCGTAGTAACGACGAGTTGCTGGCGCGGTTCTTCGTCGATGGAGTCCCGACGCGAGAGATCGAGCGCGCTGCCGTGGGTGGCGACCAGGACCTCGCGTGGGCTCTGTTTCCCACCCGGTCGCGCGCGATCGCACTCGACAAGGCGTACCTGGCGATCGTGCGCGAGCAGAGCTTCGCGCGGGGCCGCGATGCAGTGCTCGCACCGATGACCCGCGTCCACGCCCGGATCGCCGAGGCGGGCACGGGACTCACGAACGACGCGAAGGCGGAGAACGCCCGCGTGCATCGGGATGGCCGCCTGCACCTCGAGTGGTAGGCGCCCGACCCGAACTAGCCCGAACTAGCCCTTCTTCTTGCCGTCCACGAGATCTTGCGGCGACGGGCGCTCGCCCGGAGCCGGAGCGCCGGCCGGCGGAGCAGCGGCGGGGTCGAGCGGCGGCGTCTCCCAGTTCTGGGTGACGTTCTTCATCTTCTTGAACACGAGCAGACCATCCGAGTTCCGCTCGGAGTGCGGGGACGCCATCTTCCAGGTGCCGACGATCTCGACGACGTCACCGACCTG
>JAYUYE010000537.1:0-4166 GCA_043752985.1 Myxococcales bacterium | reverse complement strand
AGAAGTCGTCGAACAAGGGCTCGACGAAGCAGTGCTCCACGGTGGGCGGCAAGAAAAAGTGCAAGCGCATCGCGGTGTTCCAGGGCCACAACGCCGCGCGCTCCAAGCTCCGCGTCGAGCCGCTGGTTCCGCCGTCGGGCGACATCTGGCTCCGCGCCGAGAACCTCGCGCAGGAAGTCCGCGTCAACATCTACAAGGAGGACGGCTCGCTGAACGAGGCGTCCCTTGCCCAGCTCGACGAGCTGTTCCGCTGCAAGCAGACCGGTGAGGTCCGCGCGGTTCGCAGCGAGCTCTACGAGCAACTCTCCCGGATCTACGACCACTTCGGCGGCAAGCGCGTCGACCTCGTCTCGGGGTTTCGGTTCGCCGAGCGCTCGTCGAGCCGCCACTTCCACGCCAGCGCGATGGACATCCGGATCGCCGGCGTCTCGATCCGGGACATGTACGCCTACGCCGAGTCGCTCGACGGCGGCAACATGGGCATCGGCCTCTACCCGACCAGCGGCTTCATCCACGTCGACTTCCGTGCCCAGGGCGAGCCGAGCTATCGGTGGACCGATCTGTCGGGCCCCGGCAGCGGCAAGAAGTTGAAGAAGTCGAAGAAGAAGTCGACGAACCGTACGCAGCCCGCGCGCAAGCCGGTCTCGTAGTCATGGACGGCGTCCCGGAGCTGACCGTCGCCGAGGTGGCGGCGCGAATCGGTCAGCCCGACTTCCACGTGTTCGACAACAACGGCCCCGGCCGGTGGAAACGGAGCCACGTCCCGGGCGCGAAGAACCTCGACGCGTACAACTTCGACCAGCACGATCTCCCCGACGATCTCGAGGCGACGCTGGTCTTCTACTGCTCCGGCCCTGGTTGACACAGTTGCCACACGGGCGCCGTGCGCGCCTTGGAGTTTGGCTACGGCAAGGTCTTCGTCATGCCCGAGGGTATCGCGGGCTGGGAGAAGGCGAAGCAGCCGGTCGAGGCCGGCTGAACCGCGTCGCCGCGATCCTCGCCGACTCGGAGCCGGCGTCGTGGCACACTCGACCGCGTTGTGAGCACGTGGTGGAATCAGGTCATCGCCGGCGCGCCTGCGAGCGCTCGTGACGCGCTCGCGCTCCCCGGCCTCGCCGAGCGCGTCGAGGCCGAGCTCGGCCGTGCGCGCGCGCGGTGGCCCGAAGCTACGCTGACCGACGCGACACTCGCCCACGCGATCGCATCCAAGATCGGCGAGCAGCGCGATCTCGCCGCCGCCCTCGCCCGCCTGCGCGTCGAGGATCTGTTCCTCGCGCAGTGGTGCGCGACGGGTGACGCCCGGGCAATCACCGCATTCGAGCGGGTTCACCGCGCCGACCTCGACGGTGTCCTCGCAAGATTCCGCCGCCTCCCGGTGACGAGCGACGAGCTGCTCCAGACCCTGCGCATCAAGCTGTTCGTCGCGACCTCCGGCCGCGCGCCGCGGATCGGCGACTACTCCGGGTTCGGCTTCCTCCAGAACTGGCTCCGCGTCACCGCGCTGCGCGCCCTCGTCGACATCGCGCGCACCGAGAAGGCGCGCAAGCTCGAGGAGCTGATGGCCGACGACGATCTGCTCGGCGCACCCGATCTGAGCCCTGACATCGCGAGCCGCTACACGCGCGCGCAGGTCGGCAAGGCAATCAAGAGCGCGTTCGCCCGCGCGGTCGCCGGACTCGCGCCGCGCCAGCGCAACTTCCTTCGCCACGCCCAGGTCGAGATGCTGACGCTCGATCAGATCGCCGCGCTCTACGGCATCCATCGCGCCACCGTCGCGCGCACGCTCGCCACCGCGCGCGCCGAGATCACCGACGTCACGCGCAAGGAGCTCGCCTCCAGTCTCGGCGTCGAGGACGAAGCGCTCGAGAGCATCGTCGGTGCCGCCGACAGCCGCCTCGATCTCAGCCTGTCTCGCGTGCTCAAGTCTCCGGAGCTCGCCGACGGCTCCGGCAGCGATGCGGGCTGATCCGTGACGAGCGCAGCGGGCGACTCGCAGACCGACTGCCCGAGCGAGGACGAGCTCGTGCGCATGGTCGAAGGTGTCCTCGACTCCGCATCGCTGTCCGCGATCGAGTCGCACATCGATACCTGTGATGACTGTGCGGCCGTGGTTGCGGGCCTCGGTGCCGTCGGGGCACCGCCAAAGCCGCGGCAGGTGGGCCGCTACCTCCTCGATCGCAAGATCGCCGCAGGCGGCATGGGCGAGGTCTGGGCCGCGTGGGATCCCAAGCTGCGCCGCGAGATCGCGGTCAAGCTCGTGCGGCCCGATCGCACCGACGAGGGTCGCGAGCGCGAACGGCTGCTTCGCGAGGCGCGATCGCTGGCGAGGTTGACGCATCCAAACGTCGTCGCGGTCTACGACGTCGGCGAGGCCGGCGGTGAAGTCTTCATTGCCACCGAGCTCGTCGCCGGCGACACGCTGGCAAGTCGCGGCGGCGCGAGCGCGGATTGGCGCATGCTCGTGCGGCTGTATTCGCAGGCCGCGCGCGGGCTCGCGGCGGCTCACGCGGTCGGCCTCGTCCATCGCGACGTGAAGCCGGCGAACCTGTTGCTCGGTGCGGATGGTCGAGTACGGGTCGCCGACTTCGGCCTCGCGGTGCGAGGAAGCACGGCATCCCCGATCGCACCGACCGAGACGCCCTCGCTGGACGGCGGCGGCCTCGTCACGCGCGCGGGACAGATCGCCGGCACGCCCGCATACATGGCTCCCGAGCAGAAGGCCGGCGACTCTGTCGATGCTCCTGCCGATCAATACGCCTTGTGCATCGCGCTCGGCGAAGCCGTTGCCGGGCGTCGGCCACCGATGGATCTCGATCGCGCCGAGATGATCGCGTTCGTCAGCGAGCGCCGCTCGCGCGAGTCCGAGCTCGACGCGCTGTGCGGTTTGCTCGCCCGAGGCATCGCACTCGATCCGCGCGCGCGGTTCGAGGACATGACCGCACTCGCGGACGCGCTCGACGCCATCGTCGCGCCGCACGCGGTGACGCGGCCCGAGACTGGCGCGCGCGGCGCGCTGTCGGGTTCCGCGCTTTCGACGGCGCCCGCGGTCGCGGCCTCGACGGTTCGCGATGCACCACGCTCACGAATGGCGGGCGTGATCGTGATCGCTGTCGTTGCTGCGGCGGCCGGCGCGGCGGCGGTCTGGTATGTCGGCCGCGACCGCGGTGCGTCGGAGGCGAGCACGCCGGCGAGTGGGAGTGCAGGTGCGGCAAGCGGCAGCGCGGTCGGCGGCAACGCGGCGAGCGGCAGCGCGACGCTGCGGCCGTACGGCGGCGCGCGCGGGACGGGCTCGCTCGGTCCGAACGGGGGCGCGCGCGGCGGAGCCGGCACCTCGAAGGTGGTGCGGCCCATGGCGCACGAGGCGTCGGCGCCGAAGACTGCGGTCGCCGGCAACGACACCAGCTTCAAACCGAACGCGACAGGCAGCAGCGGCAGCGGCGGCAACGGCGGCGCCACCACCACCACCACCACGAACGGCCCGAGCGGACCAGCTCTCGACGATGTGAGCAAGGCGATTCGCAACCACGACGGCAAGCGCTGCCGCGCCCTCCTCGCTTCGATCACCGCGCCACCGGCCGGCGACTATCGCCTCGCCAGCCTCCACGCCGTGTGCGAGATGGTCGCCGGCAACTGCGAGGGCGGCCTTCGCGAGCAGCGCGAGCTCTACGCCCGCGAGGGGACGCCCGAGAGCTCGGCCGACTTCGTCGCGGAGATGTACTGCCCCGTCGGCAAAGATCCGGTCGTTCGGCTACGGCGCCTGTCGCGCCAGATCTCGATGTCGAGCAAGTTCGACTGCGACTTCTATCTCGCACCGACCCGCGATGCGGCGGCGGCCGCGACGTCTGACAAGGATCGCCATACCGTGGGCGTGCTGCTCTCCACGATCGCGACGTGCTTCAGTCACCGCGACGAATGCGACACCGCACGCAAGGTCCTCGGCGAGGCGCAGGTCTTCATCCCCAAGCTCGCGCTCAACGAGCTCAACGCGAAGTGCCGCTGACCTACAGCTCACCGCGCGCGACCAAACGCTTCTTGATCGCGGCAGGCGCATCGCGGCGAACGTGTCGCTCGCCGTCGCCCTCCAGCGCGGTCACGTAGACCACGAAGTCATCGCTCACTGCGCGCAGTGCCGACCAGTCGAGCACCTGAAGCTCACGCGCGAGGCG
>JAYUYE010000536.1:0-4168 GCA_043752985.1 Myxococcales bacterium | reverse complement strand
CGAGCTCGAGGATCTGCTGGCGCCGCTGGTCGAGCGCACCACCGCGCTGTGCAACAAGATCCTCAAGCGCAACCGGATCGAGGCCAAGGAGCTGTCCGGCCTCGTCATGGTCGGTGGTCCCACGCTCACGCCGTGCGTGGCGCGGCAGATCCACTTCGACGTCGGTGTCGAAGCGAAGCACTACGTCGATCCGATGACAATCGTCGCGCGCGGTGCAGCGCTGTTCGCGTCGACCCAGCGGATGCCCGCGGGCATGCGACGCAAGAATGCAGGGGCTGCGGTCGAGCTCCACCTCGAGTACGAAGCGATGACCACGGATCCGTCGCCGCTGATCGTCGGCAAGGTCACTTCTCCGGTGCCACCACCACCCGGTCTCAAGATCACGTTCGAGCGCGATGACGGCCAGTTCCGCGCGCCGCTCGCAGCGGTTCAGCCGAACGGCGCGTTCGCGATCGATCTGCGCCTGCAGCCGTCACAGCTCAACGTGTTCAAGGTCGGCGCCGTGGACGGTGCGGGCAACGCGCTCGCGGTCGAGCCCGACTCGATCAAGATGTTGCACGGATTCTCGATCGCGCGGCCGCCGCTGTCGCAGTCGGTCGGCATCATGCTCGCCGACAACAACGTGCACTGGTACCTGCGCAAGGGCGCGGTGCTGCCCGCGCGCCAGACCATGACCCACTCGACGACGGTCTCGCTCAAGCGCGGACAGTCCGGCGAGGCGATTCACGTGCCGCTCGTCCAAGGCGAGTCCACGCGCGCGGATCGCAACAAGGTGATCGGTGTCCTCCACATTCACGCCACCAAGATCGATCGTGATCTCCCCGAGGGCAGCACCGTCGAGGTCACGCTCGCCGTCGACGAGTCGGCGCAGACGATCGGCCGCGCCTACGTACCCGCGCTCGATCAGTGGTTCGAGGAGATCGTCCGCTTCGATCTCGAGGCCAAGCCGGCGGCTGACGTCGGCAAGTCTCTCGCCGAGCAGAAGGATCGACTGAAGAGCCTCGAGGCGCTCGCCGACGAGCTCGACGAGGGCTCCGAGGGCAGCGGCACCTGGGTCCGCAGCGAGTCCGAGACCAACGACAACGATGCCAAGATCAAGGAGGTCGAGGCGCTGCTCGAGGAGGGCGACCGCGACTCGATCGATCTCGCCGACCAGATGGTTCGGATGATGGCGCAGGACATCGACTCCACCGAGGACGGCGGCCGCAAGTCGCGGCTGACCAACGAGCTCGAGGAGATCCGCACCCGCGCGAGCGAGGTGATCGAGCAGGACGGTGAGCCCGGCGACAAGCGCCAGCTCGCGACCCTGCTCGCCGAGGCCGACAAGGCGCTCTTGCGTGGCGACCTCGATCTCCTCGAGCGCAAGATCGACGACATCCGCTCGCTCAACCTGACCGTGATGACCCGCCAGCCGTGGTTCTGGGAGGGCTACCTCGCCTACCTGATGAAGGAGGCGGAGAAGCTCGGCGTCATGGATCTCGTGCGCAAGCACTTCGAGCGCGGCGTCGCAGCGATCCAGAAGCAGGATTTCCACGAGGTCCCCGGCGTGTGCCGCGAGATCGTCCAGATGTTCCCCGCAGAACAACGTGAACGGGTCGGCTCGATGATCCGTTCGGATGTGAAGTAAGGACCCGCGCCATGACCGCAGCTATCGACATGACCAAGTCCGACTCCACGAGCGGCGAGCGCGCGCTCCTGAGGTCACCCGGCCTCTCGCAGTTTCGCAAGTCGCCGTTTCGCCTCCTGCGCCTGCCGACGAACGCGACCGCGAAGCAGGCCGTGTGGCAGTGCGACAAGGCGCTCGCGCGTGCACGCGTCGGCATGACCCTACCCGATCCGGACCCGGTGCCGTGGCTGCCGAACGGGGACGAGATCGAGATCCAGGAAGCCGCGCAAACGATGGAGAGCCCGCTCGCTCGCATGGTCGAGCAGCTCTTGTGGTTCGACATCGTCGACGACGCCGACGGGGGCGCGCTGCACGGCGCGTTGACCGCTGCCGATGGCGCGCAGCTCCGCAACTACCTCAACCTCGCGCGCGATCTCACGGATTCGCCGCCGCCGTCCGACACCACTGGCAGCAGCCCGTACCGCGACGGCTCGGCCGCGGTGCGCGTCTGGTCGTCGATGGCGCACCAGATCAACCAGGCGAACCTGCGCCTGCTGCTCGGCACCTCGGCGCTGCGCGAGATCGGACCGACGGTCGTCGCCGCGACGTCGGCCGCGCAAGCCGCTGCGCTCGCGTGGAAGACGCAGGGCGGACTGTCGTCCGTCGAGGATCCGCACAAGTCGATCCGCGCGACCGGCGCGCTGCTCGGCTCGCAGGTCGTGTGGGCGTGGCTGCTCGGCGAAGGCGTCACGAAGTGGGGCGAGCTCCTTCAGTCCGAAGAGCTCGCAGCACACATCAAGTCGCGGATCGCCGCGCTCGGTGACGAGCTGTTGACCGCCGACGACACCGAGGCGGTGCTGTCGGCGCTGCAGACGCGGATCGCCGACCTCGTGGTCGGTGAGACCAAGCTCGAGATGGCGCAGGGCCGGATCGGCAACGTCGCGCACCTGTCCTCGATCGCCGGCAAGAGCGAGATCGATGCCGAGACCTGGCTCGTCGCATTCCGTCCGCTCAAGACGCAGTTCCAGTCGGAGCTCGCGGACCTCGCGCCCGATGCCGAGACCGGCAACGGCCTCGTCGAGGACGTCAACGCGTATCTCGATCGCCTGTCGACCCTGGCGCAGCGCTGGCGCCCGCTCGACGAAGCACAGCTCCTCGGCCTGTCCTCGCTGATCGATGACGCGGTCTCCGAGGCGTTCGGCAAGCTGCGCGGCGTGCCGCGCGAGAAGCAGCTCGAGCCGCGATTCAAGGAGGTGCTCGATCGGATCGGAGCACTCGCGCTCTCGTCGTCGATCAAGGAGCGCGTGAGGGGCTACCACGATCGTCTCGCCGACGTTCAGAAGGCAATGTGCCACTTCTGCGGCAAGCGCGAGCTCGAGGCCTCGTCGTGCGCCTCTGTCTCGTCGCAGATGGAGACTGGCCGTGAGCAGTACGGCAACACCACGCGCATCCACTACCAGGTCGGTGCGCGTCCCGTCGCACGCTGCCAGCGGTGCGCGCAGGTCCATGGCTACATCCGCGGCGTCGGGACGCTCGCATTCTGGGCGCTCACCACCTCGGTGATCCTGTTCGCGCTGCTCAAGCCCGAGGGCTGGTTCCGTGGCACCTCGATGGGCGTCGGTCTGGTCCTCGTCGCGATCGGTGTCGCGATCGCGTACGGCGCGGGCTTCATCGCTCGCGAGGTCGCGGCCGGTATCGTCACGCCCGAGAGCGAGCGCAAGTTCGGCGACTACCAGCGCTCGCCGGCCGTCGAGGGCCTCCGCGCCGACGGGTTCTCGTCGATGAAGTACGACTTCCGCATCAATGCGTGGGAGCTCGTCAACAAGCACGGCGTCAAGGCGCGCCACGGTGGTGGCGACGGAGGCGCAGCCCTCAAGACCCTGTTCTGGATCGGCATCTTCGTCGTCGCGGTCGGACTCAAGGTCTGCGCGCGCAGCGGCAGCTACTGATCCGACGCCCTACCGTGCCTGAGGATCAGCGGTACGCTCCTGTCATGAGAATCGTCCTTGTCAGCCTGCTCCTCGCATCCGCGTGCGCTGGCCCTGGCCAGAAGGCGCTGTCAGAAACGCCGACCGCCACGACGAAGCGGACTCCGGCGGAGGCGCCCCCGGCGAGCGACTCCGACCAGGACCGACAGCAAATGATCCAGTCGAACGACGACATGCAGGACGCGCAGAACGCGCGCCACGAAGCCGCCGGAGGGGGTGCCGAGAAAATTCCGAATCGCGCACCCGGCGCACCGACCAACCCGCCGCCGGTTCCACCGAAGACGAAGCCGGCCGACAAGAAGTAGCCGCGGTTGCGGTCGCGAGCGTCGACGATGACGAACGCAGTCGCGTGGTCATCGAACGACCGATGATCACCGACCCCAACGGGCTCGCGGCGCGCCGCACCCGTGAGTCAGCCGAAGCGCGCTGCGTGCCAGGCCGGTAGCTCCGCCATCGACGACCACACTGCATCGGCGTGCGCGAGCTTCTCGGCGGGATCGCCGCCGGTCGTGACGGCGCAGACCGTGGCACCGCACGCGCGCGCTGCCGCGATGTCGTGGACCGTGTCGCCGAC
>JAYUYE010000535.1:0-4170 GCA_043752985.1 Myxococcales bacterium | reverse complement strand
CACCGTCCCGCGAACGCCGTTGATCCGTTGCGCCGCCTTGGCCACGGCGCTGTTCACGCCGCGGAGGAATCCGCGCGTTGCCGCAGCATCCGGCGCGGCCGAGCGGGTCTCTGGGACCGCTTCTGGCCGCAAAAAGCGCCACTGGTGAACGGAAGCGGCCGCCGCAACATTGCTCCACCGGCGCGACGCCCCGCACCCGCGGCGAGCTGCGGGTCACGCGCTACACCTACTGGAAATGTTCACCCACGCTGATGCGCTTTGCTCCAATCGTTGTCTGCGTGGGATCCACATGCGATCACATTTCAAGCCGGACGACCTGCGTTTTCTGTCGCTGCGTCTATATCGCCCTCGCGGATCGCGGCCTGCCGAGAGGCGGACGGTGTGTCCGGCGGGCGGACGAGTCGTGAGTTGGTCTCTGGGACCGATGCTCGGACCGATGCTCTGGGACCGATGCTCTGGCCCAGCGCTGCACGAGGTAGCGCGGGGCGTGCGTCCCGTCGACCGACCTCTAGCAGCTAGAGCTCGACGCCTTCCTTGCCCACGAACATCACCATGCGCGGTTGGCCGTCGGCACCGATGACATCATTGTCAGCCACGCCTGGCCCGGACCAGGTCCGCTTGCGCAACCACGACTCCATGAAGCCGGAGGCGGCATCGCGCGTCGCGAGCGCCAGCTCGATGCGGCACATCGATGCGCGGCACTGCACGTCCTGAACCGAGGCATCGCGCGTCGCAAACCGCCCGAGGTCGGCATGAAGCTCCTGCTGCGCCGTGGTCGCCCACGAGGCGTCCGGGGTCTCGGCGGCAAACCGATCCTCCAGGCGCGCTCGCTGGCCGGTGATCGAGAGGTCGGGCTCCGCATCCGGTGAAGATGGAGCGACCCCGGGCGCCGGCTGCACGGGCGTCGGCACCCCGGAGCGCGCCGCGCGCGGTCGATTTTGCGTCGCGCGTTCCGTTGCCACGGTGGTGAACGTCGTCGGTTGCGGTCCGCTCGCCGTCTTGGTCGCGTACACCAGCCATCCGAGCGTCACCAGCAGGCCGGCTGCGATCCACAGGATGATCTTCATGCTCGTTCCCTCAGCGCAACTCGACGCTGATGAGGCGCGAAGCGCTGGCACCGCCGTTGAAGTCATCGATCCACTGACCGAGCTGACACTCGAAGTGCACCGTGCCCTGAGGCGGAACCCCGATCACGCCGAGCGTGAGCGTCTGCGGCACCGTCGACGGCCCGGTGGCTCGCAGGGCGCTGAAGCTCCAGCCCGTGTTGTTCGGCCCGATCGACATCGCCTGACATGAGGTCCCGTAGTAGGAACCGCTCCCTGCCGCGCGCGCGAACGTCTGATAGTTGGCCGAGCCCGGGACCTGGATCGGAACGATGAGCAAGCGCGAACCGGTCGCGCACCAGTTCGACACCTGTGCGAACGACGTCGAGAAGCACGAGTCAATCGGGCTCGGCCAGCCATGGCCCGCCATCGCCGACTGCGTCTCCGCCTGTGCGGCCACACCCAGCGCGCCCACGCCGATTATCGTAACCATCAAGAAGCTGCTGATTTTCATATGTCCTTGTTTCCTTCAACAACCAGGTGCGAGCTCGCGCGCCAAGTCGCACCGAAATCGACAGCGGTCGTCTGAGGAGGCTGAACTCTCATCCCAGAGACCGGCTCATCGCACTCTCTACAGCATCGAAGACAGCGACGGGGTTGCGTCGCCCCGAGACACAACGAAGCCGGCAGAAAGGCATCGCTCGGCCACTAGGTTGCTCAATCGCTCGCACGCGACCTTGCGTCCGCGGGTTGGACGCGTTCTCCGGACAAATCCCGGACACGCACAGGCCCACGTTCCCTTGCCGGAAATCAACCCCGGTGAGGTTCAGTCCCAGGTCTAGTCCAAGGTTCAGTCCACGACCGTGCGTCCGCGGGTTGGACGCGTTCTTCGGACAAATCTCGGACACGCACAGGCCCACGTCCCTTTGCCCGAAATCAATCCCGGTGAGGTTCAGTACGGACCACGTTCGGGTGGCAGACGTCGCGCTCGCCGGTGCGCGCAATCTGTCGTGCCACATGGCATACATCGTGGCTTGATGAAACCTCTCCTCGCCGCACCGGCGGTTCTCCGCTTTGTCGTCACGCTGCTCTTGCTCGGCGAGATCGCGTTCACGACCGCATGCGGCCGAAGCGGCCGAAACGAAGACAACGCTGCATCCGGCACGTCGGGCGCCAGCGGCACCTCGGGTTCATCCGGCACGTCGGGCGCCAGCGGCATGCCCGGTACGACCGGAAAGTTCTGGTACGTGAATGCCGAATCAAAAAAGGTCGGCATCGGTGATACCGATGCGAACGACGAGTGGTCGGAGTCGATCGACGAGACGCCGATCGGCATCGCGATTGGCGCAGGTTCGGCGTGGGTCCTTACCGCGAAGGGTGATGTGCTGCGTTACGACCTCGCGACGCATGCTCGAACGAAGACGATCACCGCCGCGAAATTTCCTGCGCACATCGTTTTCGCAGCCGGAGCGGTATGGGTCGATGACAAGGACGACGGCTCGCCGTGCGTGTCGCCGGAGGAGGGATCGACCAAGGTGCTCCGCATCGATCCGGCGACGGACGCTGTCACGAAGCGGATCGCCGTCTCCGCCACGAGCACCAACGCATGCGCGAATCGCGTCGTCTCGCTCACCGCCGACGGTCCGAACGTCTATGCCGTCATCGATAATTCATTCGGCATCCTCCGCATCGATACCGCGACCAACACCGTCGCCCAGCGCATGGCGCTCGGAACCGGCGCAGGCTTTGGCACCGGCGGCGGCGCCGCCGGCGGGGGAGCTGTGTGGGTCCACAACCGCACAACGCACGCGCTGATCAAGGTCGATCCGGTGACGCTCGCCGTGCTCAGTACGACACCGGTTCCGGACACCACGCTGGTCGATCGCATGTGGGCCACCGCGGATGCCGTCTACCTGATCAACAAAGGCGATCTCCTGCGAGCGAGCGCCGCAGCTCCTGCCACTCAGGGCACCTTCCCGCTGTTCGCTTCGCTCAACGACCTCGAGCTCCGCGACCGTGTGCTCTACGGGTTCTTCGAATCGCTCCAAGGGACGGTTGTTGCCTTCGATCCGACCACGCTCGTCGAGAAAAAGCGCGCGACCGGGCTGATCGCGCCCCAACAGGTCGCGTTCATCCCATGACCTGACTGCGCTCGTGCGTCCGATCATGTGCGCGGTAATTCGCGCCTTGACCACGCCACGACGTGATTCGTCCCGCGCCGAGGTTGCTCAATCGCTCGCACGCGACCGTGCGTCCGCGGGTTGGACGCGGCCTTCGGACAAATCTCGGACACGCACAGGCCCACGTTCCGTTGCGCGAAATCAACCCCGGTGAGGTTCTGTCCTGAGGTTCTGTCCCTTGCCGAAGCAACGTCCGCATGGTGGACGCGTCCTTCGGACAGATCTCGGACAAGCCGCAGCACGCTTCGAAAGCAACCCCGGTGGGTTTCACCGTGCACGGGCGCGCCGGCGTTCGTGATCCGCTGATTGCCCGGCGTAACCCCGCGGCGAGTTGTCCGGTGAGGCTCACGCCATGAATTCGGCGACGTGGTGGGGTTCTCTCATGCGCGGTGTTGGACTCTCATCGCATCGCGAGCCGTCCACGTCCGCGGTCGCCTTGCACGTCGTGCCCGCTCGTCTGGCGTCTGCCGTGCGCCGGGCATGCAATGTGCTTCGAGGGCGTCCATGACTCGCGTCGTTATCGGCTCCCCGGCCCTCGTCCTCCTCAGCGCGCTCGCTCTCGCCGGGTGCTACGTGCAATCCACCTCGACGTTCAACCACACGGACAAGCGGTTCCAGGTCCACGCGACCGACTCCGTCGAGATCTTCCTCGAGAAGCCGCCGGCGCAGGCGTACCGCGTCGTCGGCACCATCAAGGTAACGTACGTCCGCGACGAGGCGCACGCGCCGCTGCTCGCCGCGGAGCGGGCGCGGCTGGTCGGATGTGATCTCATCACCACGCACCTCGCCGGTGCGCAGGTCGGCACGGCGCGTACGCGGCCGATCGTCCTGTTGGCATCATGGGGAAGCGGCGGATCCGGCAGCTCCGGCAGCTCCGGCTCCGGAGGGTCCGGCGGATCTTGGGGCCGCTCGAGCGGAGGCGGAGGCGGAGGCGGACGCTCGACAGG
>JAYUYE010000534.1:0-4171 GCA_043752985.1 Myxococcales bacterium | reverse complement strand
AGCGCACGAGATCGGCGCTGATCGTGGTGTGCCGACGGACTCCGTGCATGCCGGCGCCGTAGCGCAGCTCCCACGTCCCGTGCTCGGAGTCCTGCTTGTACTCGGCGCCTGCCTGACCAAGCTCGGGATAGCGGCGCGAGACTTCCGCCATGACCTTCGCCTCGAGCAGCTCGAGCCTCTCGCGATTCTTCAGGTGATCCTCGGACAGCCCCGAGTCCGCGAACTGCGCCGTGATCCGGCCGTCGGTGCGCTTGTCGAGCTGCGCTCGCAGGCGGCGCGCCTGGTTGATGCGCTTGACGATGACGGAGAGGTCGAGACCGGTGAGCGGCGTGCCACCCGCGCGCGTCAAGAGGGTCTCCTTGCACACGCTGTCGAGCAGGAAGTCCTCGAGCGCCTGCTCGTTCTTGAGGTAGAGCTCGGTCTTGCCCTTCTTCACCTTGTAGAGCGGCGGCTGCGCGATGAACACGTGGCCGTTCTCGAAGAGCTCATTGAAATGTCGGAAGAAGAACGTCAGCAGCAGAGTACGGATGTGACTGCCGTCGACATCGGCGTCCGTCATGATGACGATCTTGTGGTAGCGGAGCTTCTCGATGTTCTTCTCGTCACCGACGCTGGTGCCGAGCGCGGTGATGAGCGTCGTCAGCTCTTGCGACGACAGCATCCGATCGAAGCGGACCTTCTCGACGTTGAGGATCTTACCCTTGAGTGGAAGGATCGCCTGGAACGCGCGATCGCGGCCCTGCTTGGCGGAGCCACCTGCGGACTCACCCTCGACGATGAACAGCTCGCACTTCTTCGGGTCGCGCTCGGAGCAGTCCGCGAGCTTGCCCGGCAGCGACGACAGCTCGAGCACGCCCTTGCGCTGGACCATCTCGCGCGCCTTGCGAGCCGCCTCACGAGCACGCGAGGCGAGCAGCGCCTTCGTGATGATCGCGCGCGCGTCCTTCGGGTTCTGCTCGAGATACTCGCTGAGCTTCTCGCTGAGCACCGCCGACACGGCCGTCCCGACCTCGGACGAGACGAGCTTGTCCTTCGCCTGGTTCGAGTACTTGGGATCGCCGACCTTGACCGAGATGACCGCGGTCAGACCTTCGCGCAGATCCTCGCCCGACAGCCCGCCCTTGGCGTCCTTGAGCAGCTTGTACTCGTTCGCGTAGTTGTTGACCGTACGGGTAAGCGCCTGGCGGAAGCCGGTGAGGTGCGTGCCACCATCGCGATTCTTGATCGTGTTGGTGAAGCAGGTCGTCAGCTCGGAGTAGCCATCGTTCCACTGCATCGCGACATCGACGCTGCAGTCCTCGCCGCCTTCGACGACGTGCGTGCCGCTGATCGAGACGACGTCGGAGACCGCGGTCTTGTTTGCGTTGAGGTCCGCGACGTACGTGGCGATGCCACCGTTGAACGCGTACTCGACCTTGCGGTCGGTGCGCTCGTCGAAGATGGCGATCGTGAGCCCGCAGTTGAGGTACGCGAGCTCGCGCAGCTTCTGAGCGAGCGTGTCGAACGAGAACTCGAGGACGTTCTTGAAGATCGTCGGGTCGGGATGGAATGTGACCTTGGTGCCGCGGCGATCCGTGACGCCGGTCTGCTTGAGCTCGATCGTCGGGATGCCCGCCGCGTACTCCTGGTAGAAGACCTTGCCGTTGCGGCGAATCTCGAGCTTGAGCCAGTCCGACAGCGCGTTGACGGCAGAGACGCCGACGCCGTGCAGACCGCCGGAGACCTTGTAGCCGCCGCCGCCGAACTTGCCGCCGGCGTGGAGCGAGGTCATCACGAGCTCTGCGGCGGGACGATTCTCGATCGGGTGCATCTCGGTCGGGATGCCGCGGCCGTTGTCCTCGACGGTGACGGAGTTGTCGTAGTGGATGATGACGTCGATGCGGTTGCAGTGACCCGCGAGGTGCTCGTCGACAGAGTTGTCGACGACCTCGTGAACGAGGTGGTGCAGACCGGTGCCGTCATCGGTGTCACCGATGTACATGCCAGGGCGCTTGCGGACGCCCTCGAGGCCCTTGAGGACCCCGATGGAGCTCGCGTCGTACCCCTCGGAGCTCGGTGCAGTTGTGGTTGGATCAGCCATCGAAACCGGTCCCGTTTGGTACCACGGCCGGGTTGGATCGGGAAGCGTTCAGAACCCGGATTTACCCAAGAATCTGGCCGGCTTGGATGCGGTAATCCGCACGCTCCGTGTGCAGCAGGACATGGCTGCCGTGCGTGGTCGTGATGAAGCACTGTCCAGCGAGCGTCGCGAGGTGCTGGAACAGGAATTCGTTGCGCGCTGGATCGAGCTCGCTCGACACATCGTCGAGCAACAGAATCGGCTGATCGCCGTGCGCTCGCCCGAGCACCTCGAGCTCTGCCGTCTTCCACGCGAGCATGATCGCCCGGAGCTGGCCTTGTGACGCAAAGCTGCCGGCTTCGCGGCCGTCGAGCTCGAGCACGACGTCATCGCGGTGGGGACCGAGCTGCGTCGACTGGATCGCGAGGTCCTTCGCCCTGCCCGCGCGCAGCTCGTCCTCGAGGACCGAAGCTGGTTTCCCGACCAGCTTCGAGACGTAGCGCGCCCCCGCGCCGAGCCCTGTCCGGGTGATGGCCGCGAACGCCTTGACCAGCTCGGGGCCGAGCGTCTCGAGGAACTTCACCCTCGCAGCTACGATCGAGAACGCGAGCTGTGCGAGCTGCGCGTCGTACACCGCGAGCAGCTCCTCGAGCTGACGACCGACGAGGACGCCCTGCCCGGCTTGCTTGAGCACGCTGTTTCGGGTGCGCAGGACCTTGTCGTAATCGGTCGCGAGCGCGAGATACCCGGGCTCGAAGTTGAAGACGCCACGGTCGAGGAACCGCCTCCGATCCCCCGGCGAGCCTCGTGGTAGCGCGAGATCTTCGGGGGTGAACACGACGACGTTGAAGCCCCCGAAGTAGCGCGCCAGCGGCCTAACCGCCTTGCCATCGAGCCGGACCTTGCGGGCACCAGGCGCCAGGTCGACCTCGTAAACCCGCACCAGGTCGTCCTTGATGACGCGTGCGCCAAGCCGGGCCTCGGTCGCGCCGAATGCGATGAGGTCCGTCAACTTCGCGGTGCGGAACGACCGCAGCGTGGCAATCGTGTAGATCGCCTCGAGCAGGTTCGTCTTCCCCTGCCCGTTGTCGCCGACAAAGACGTTGAAGCGCTCGCGTGGCTGGAGCTGAACGGGACCGAGGTTTCTCACCCCGTCCGCGACGAGCGTGAAGATCCGCAGGTCTAGATCCGCATCGGCATGACCACGCCGAGGTAGTCGTCGCCGGTCAGTGGCTTGATGAGGCCGGGGTCGAGCTCGCCGCCGAGGTTGATCGTGATCTGGTCGCACGTCATCTGCGACAGCAGCTCGACGACGTACTTCGGGTTGAAGCCAATCGCGATCGGCTCGCCGTCGTACTCGGCGTCCATCTCCTCACGCACTTCACCGAGGTCCGGGTTGTCGCTCGTGATGGTCACGCCCTCGCGGGTTGCAGCGACCTTGACGCCACGCGTCTCCGACGACATCAGCTGCGCCCGGCGAAGCGCATCGATGAATCGACCGCGGTCCACGGTGATGACCTTCTTGTGCTCCTTGGGGATCACCTGCTCGTACGGCGGGAACTGCGCGTCGATGAGCTTGACCGCGATAGCGATGTCGTCCTGGACGAGGAACAGGTGCGGCGTCTTGATGGCGAGCTTGCACGACGGACCGCTGTCGAGAACCTTGCGGATCTCGAGCAGACCCTTCTTCGGGATGATGATTCCCGACGTGAGCTTGGGGCCGTTCGCGATCGTCCGTTCGACCTTGCTCAGGCGGTGACCATCCGTCGAGACCATCCGCGCTTTGCTGCCGTCGCTCTCGAAGTACACGCCGTTGAGATGGAACCGTGTCTCGTCGTTGCAGACCGAGAACAGGGTCCGCTCGATCATCTCGCGAAGCACCGCGCTCTCGAGCGTCGAGTAGCTGGCTTCGCGATGGTCAGGAACCTTCGGGAAGTCACGGTCGGGCATGCCCACGATGCGATACGTGACCTTGCCGCTCTTGATTTCAGCCCAGTGGTTGTCGGCCTTCTTGAGCGTGATCTCGTCGCCTGGAGCGTTCGCGATGAGCTCGTAGAGATTCTTGGCGCCGAGCGTGATGCCGCCTTCGCTCGCGTTCGTGCTCTTGAGCTC
>JAYUYE010000533.1:0-4172 GCA_043752985.1 Myxococcales bacterium | reverse complement strand
GTGCCTCCGCTGCCCGGATTCTCGGGCGGCGTGGCCGCACCGGCACCGAGGCGATCGAGCGCCTTCTGCGCCTTTGCGCTGCCGGGATAGATCTCGAGGTACGTCTTGAACGCTTCGATCGCCGATTCCTTGCGACCTTGCTGCTGGTACGCCTCGCCAACACCCCACAGCGCAGGCTCGTAGCGCGACGACACGGCGAGTGCGGCGCGGAACTTCGAGAACGCGCTCGAGAACTGCTTCGCGTCGATGTGGCAGTAGCCCATGCCGGTCAGCGCCTCGACGCCATTTGGCTTCTGCTCGAGCGCCTTGGCGAACAGCTCCATCGCCCGGGTACAGTTGCTGTCGGCGAGCGCGTTCGCCTTCGCGAGCAGGCGATCATACGAATCTCCGGGGACCGTTCCAGTGTCATTGCCCGTGTTCGGCTTCGTCGCGCTACCGGTGCCCGGATTCTTCGGCGGATCTTCAGGCGGCAGCGGATCGGTCTTCACGACGGTGGTCTCGATCCGAGCGGCGAGGGCCTTCGACGCGGCGTGCTCGGGCTGCGCCGCGAGCACCTGATCGACGAGCGGCTTGGCCTCGGCCGGCTTGTTCTGCGCGTACGCGATCCGCGCGAGCTGAAACCTCGCCCGCACGTCGCCGCTGGTCTCGAGCTTGTTCTCGCCCTGATCGATCGCGGTGAATGCGGTCTTCGCCTCGTCGAGCTTGTTGTCGCGCGCGAGCACGAGTGCGTCGGCGATCGCGATATCGCGCTTCCAGTCCGCCGCGGCCTTCGCGGTCGCCGTATCGAGGTAACGCTTGATGTCGCGCGCCGGCTTGTTCTGCAGGCGCAGCACCTCGGCCATCGCGAGGTTCGCGGCCGCATCTTCCGGCGCTGCCTTGAAGGCACGCTGCGCCGAGGTGGCGGCCTCGAGAACGATCGTCTTCGCGTCCTTGCGCATCTTGTCGGCTTCCGCCTTGTCGGCGGTGACCGATGCGCGATCGGTGAGCGCCTGCGCGATCGAAGCGGACAGGTGCGCGCGCACGGCATCGGCGCCTGGATCCTGATTGCCCTCGAGGGACTTCGCCGCATCGCGCAGCTTGAGCTCGAGATCCGGACCGAGCTCGGCACGCGCGACGTCGAGCGGCGAGACCGCGGGGGCCGCAGGCGCATCGATCAGCGGCGTGATCACGACCGCCGCATCGACCGTGACGGCAACGACCGCGGCATCCGCGACCGGTGGCTGCGCGACCTGCTCGCGATCCTTCTTGATCACGAACACGTAGACGATGCCGGCCGCGCCACCCATGACGAGCAGCGCGAGGAGAAGCAACAGACCACCACGACCACCGCGCCGCTGCGGCAGCATGTCGTCGTCGTCATCGATCGACTCGGTCTTGCCGGTGCGGAACGACGACTCGTCGCTCGGCATCACGCGCACGCGCCCGGCGAACGCCGGCTCGGCCGACGTCGTGCGAAGCCGGCCGCCGAGCGGTCCAGCAGACTCCTTGTCGTGGCCGGAGTCGGGCGGAATCTCGTCCGCGGCCCACATGCCGGTGCTGCGGTTGCTCGCCGGAACGGAAGGTGCGGGCGCTGACGGCGTGGGCAACGGGCCCGACTGCGACTGTTGCTTCTTCGCCGGTGGCGGTGGGGGCTGCGTCAGCGGGCGACGCTGCACCGGCGCGGTGACGTCGGTCGCATTCGAGCCCATCGGCGGTGTCTTCGCGCCCTGTTGAAGCGGCGGCGGCGGCGTGACCGGCCGCGTCTTGAAGTTGCCGGTCGAGCGTCGCGCGTCGTCGTCATCTTCATCGTCATCGGGCAGGATCGTTCCGCCGGTCGCGAGCGCCCCGATGCCGAGCATCGTGCCGGCGTGCTTTGACGGGTTGCCGGACGGATTTGCAGACGGATTCGCAGACGGCTTGGTCGTGCGGACTTCCCGCTTGGTGCGCGCCTCGTCGGCGATCGAGAAGTACTGGGTGAGCTCGGTGATGTCGCCGAGCCGCTTCCATGTCTTGCCCGTGCGCGAGATCAGCGACTCGCGGGTGATGACGCCGGCGACGATCCACTGCTGGAGCGTCGCGAGCTCGCGGCAGCTCTTCTGCTCGCCGTTCTCGAGGCGGATCAGCCACTGGCGCTCGTCGGCACCGTCGACCTTCGGATGGACGACCGTGTCGTCGCCGACGATCGAGTCCGCGCGGGATCCGGCAGCGGCGCCGGGCGGCTTCGATGCCTGGCGGTCACGCGGAACGGTCGCAGCTTCCACCGCGGGCGCACCGACGTTGGTGTTCGACCGCTTGCGGATCTTGAACATGTGGCCGCAGTGGGTGCACTTGACGGTGACACCACCGGGCTTCAGACGTGCTTCGTCCAGCTCGTACTCGGTCTGGCACTTCTCACAGCGGACGTCCATACGTTTCCAGCTCTTAGCGCGCGAACGTAGCACGTCGCTTCGCATATGGTCGAGCCATGACCGAGCTTCGCAATCGTGGTGCCGAGCGAGTCGCCGTCGACGCCTTCGTCGAGGTCCACGGTGCCGACGGTCAGGAGCTCGTGTTCCGGACGCGCGATCTCTCCGAGCGCGGCCTGTTCCTCTACACCCGGGTCGCCGGGGTCTAGCTGCGTGCGATGATCGAACGGATCAAGGCCGGCGAGGTCTACTGAACGTCGCGCTCGAAGACCACGGCGCCCGCCTGCTCGAGGCAGCGGAGCTTCGTCACCCCGGCCTCGCGTAGCGCGGGGATCGCCTCGTCGACGACTGGCATCATGGCTGCCTCGCGGCAGCCGCCGCTGCGGACATCGACGCCCGAGCCGACCACCTCGACGGTCCCCCACAGCCGTTCCTTCGTGAGGGCGCGACCGAGATCGCGAACGGCGATGGTGGGACCGTTCGCGACGGGCGGCGCGGCGGGCGCGGGCGGCGGGTCATCCGGCTCGGCCACGGGGCGCTCGACCGGGTCCTCGGGCGCGGGGACCGGCGCCGGGGAGTCGACCGCCGCGGGCTTGTCGCTGCCACCCCGCAGTGCGAACGCTGCGATCCCAGCGCCGAGCACCGCGACCGCAAGAATGATCATTCCGAGCGACATGCCGCCGCTCGTGTCCGACGAAGTACCACCGGCGGCGATCGTCGTGGCCCGCTTCTGCGGCAGCATCGTCTGGCACTTCGGGCACTTCACGTACCCGGGCACCACCGCCACGCCGCACTTCGGGCACGCCGCGCTCATGGCACAAGGATAACCTCGCCTTCGTCAAGGTTCGAAGTTTCTTCCGACCGAGCCGCCGGAGATCGAGCTTTCACCCCTACGGCGAGGAAGCCCGGTGGGCGGGATGACGCCGGCGGCGGCGGATTACAAGGACGGTCAACCCCGCGAGCAGCAAGGCGGGAACCGGGCGGTCGGACGCGCTGCAACAGCCGCGGGCATTGAGCGGGACGGGCTCGCAGGTCCCCGGATCATCGCTGACCGGGTAGGTCCCGCAGACCGCGGCAATATCCTCGGTCTCGAGCGTCGCCTTCTTGGTCTCGCCGCAGTCCTGGAAGTTGAACATCGTCGCCTCGACGATCTTGGGATCGGAGACGGTGCTGCACAGCGGGACCGCGCGGCCGAGGTGATCGACGCGCGGCCGGTCGCCCTGCGCGAGGCACGGATGCTCGATGCCGTGCAGGTGACCGAGCTCGTGAGTCAGCGTGTTCGCGAGCTCCGCGGTGCAGCTCGCCGTTCCCAGCGTGATGCCGTTGTTGGCGATCGAGAAAAACTTGCCGTTGATCTCGATGTCCGCGTCGACGATCGCACCGTCGCGATCACTGCCGGCATCATCGACGTAGACGGCGGTCGTGATCCCCGCCGCGGAGTCCGCATAGCAGCGCGCCGGATCGTCGTCGACGGCGGGCCGGCACCACGACATGTCGCGGAACTTGATGAGGTTGACGCGATCGCGGCCGACCTCGCGTGCCTCGCGACCCAGGTAGTTGAGCGCGATGTACGAGCACGTCGCGGCCGCCGTGTTCCACGTCGCGATCGACTGTTCGATCACGTCGAACTCGGTGTCGCCGGGGAGCTGCTTCGTGCCCTCGGCATCCGCGGTGACGAAGATGCAGCCGGACTCCCAGTACAGGTAATTGCCGGCCTTCGTCGGCCCGGTGCGGACGTAGCCGGGCGGGACCGCGAGGACGCGCACCCGGTCGACGACGACGTGAGTG
>JAYUYE010000532.1:0-1534 GCA_043752985.1 Myxococcales bacterium | reverse complement strand
TGCCGGCGAGGTGATGGATCCAGGTCACCTCGCGCGACAGTGCCCGATACTCGAGGCTCGACAGCCCGAGGTCCATGTCGCAGACATCACCCACGAGGATCTCGGCCCGTCCGGAACCCGGGAGCCGCGACACGAACTGCGCCGCCTCGTCGGCGAACTTGCCGCGCGCGAGCACGAACAGCTTCGTCTCGGGCTCCGCGAGGAGCAGCTTCGCGATCATCCGCTTCGCGGTGAAGGCTGGATAGCCGGTCACCAGCGCGACGCTCTCTGACGCCAGCGCGACCCGGCCTGTTGGCGTGTGCGCGCGCGTGCTGAGCGGAACGCGGATCGGACCGAACCGCTCCTCGATCTGCGCAACCACGCGGTCGACCTCGCCCGCGAGCGCCTCGAGCTCTCCCTGATTCGCGATCACCCAGGTCGCAGCGGCGAGCTTGTCGGCGAGCGGCGCCTGCGCGGTGATGCGCGCGGTCGCCTCGTCGTGCGTCAGCCCGTCGCGGGTCACGAGGCGCGCGTGCTGACGCTCGGGTGTCGCCGACACCACGACGAGCGCTGCGAGCCCGAGGTGCGCGCGGTTCTCGACGAGCAAGGCTGCCTCGTAGAACACGACGTTTGCACCCGCGTCGGCATACGTCGCGATCGCCGCCGCACTCGCCGCGGCGATCCGGGGATGCGTGATCCGGCCGAGGTCCGCGCGCGCGACAGGATCCGCGAACGCGATCGCCCCGAGTCGCTTGCGATCGAGCTCGCCCACCGGCGTCAGGATCGCCGGCCCGAACCGGGCGACGAGCTCCGCGAGCGCAGGCCGTCCCGGCTCGACGACCTGGCGCGCGATCAAATCGGCATCGACGATCGCGGCGCCACGCTCGACGAGCAGGCGCGCGACGGTGCTCTTGCCAGATGCGATCCCGCCCGTCAGCCCGATCACGTGCACCACGAGGCCTTCCCTAACATAGAATCGGCGCCGTGAAAGACCTCCTCCCGATCGCTTGCCTGATCGCTCTTGGTGCCTGCTCCGCGGCGGTCAAGCGAGAGCCCGCGCCGTTGGATCCGACGACGCCCGCGACCACCTCCTCGACGACGCCGGCCGCGCCGACGCAATGCCCGGCACTCCAGATCAAAGCTCCCGATTCGGTGCCCGCGGGTCAGGTCGGACAGGTGACCTTGATCCTCACCGATACGGGCGGCACGCCGACGTACGCGTGGACCATCGCCGGCGGCACGATCGAGAGCGGGCAGGGCACGCCGACGATCACCGTCCGGGCCGGCACCGTACCGCGCACGTCGGTCACGGTGACGGTCGCGGTTGGCAACCTGCCGCCCGAGTGTGACACCCACCTCGCCGGCGCGTCGTTCCTCGTGGGAGCCTAGCCATCATGTGGTTGCGCGCGCTCCTGTGCCTCACCGTCGTCGCCCTCGCGGCGGGCGGTGCCGTGGCTGCGCGGCGCGACTGGACGGGGAGCGCGGCGTGCGGCACGTGTCATCCGCGCGAGCTCGCGGCGTGGCAAACGACCCGCCATGCGATGACTCGTGATCG
>JAYUYE010000531.1:0-4182 GCA_043752985.1 Myxococcales bacterium | reverse complement strand
AACACGCAGCCCCTTCCTCTCGACGCTACGGCAGCGTGCCGGGATTCATGATCCGGCCCGGATCGATCGCATCGCGCAGCGCGCGCAGGTAGGGATCGAGCTTGTGCGGGCGCGCACCGAGGAGCCAGCCGCCCGCGGCTTCAGCCGCACGCTCCGCCGCGCCGATGACCGAGGCATCCGGCGGCCCGTCGCCGTGGATCAGCGTGAAGAACACGACGGCGCCGTCGGCATCGAACCGCGAGATGTGCGCGCGCGCGTCGCCACCTTGGGTCGCGAGCTCCGTGACGACGGCCTTGTAGACGGCGCGCAGCTTCGACGGGGTCGCCATGACCTGGAGGTTCGGCGCGTCGCCGGGCGTGGGCTCGCCCGCGTGCAACCGGCGCCACCACAGCTCGGCGAGCGCGTTGTCGGTTGCCTGGCCGCCCTCGGCGAGCACGGCGCTCGTCAGGAGATCGCGATCGCACGCGGCGAGATCGGTGGGACCCGCGGTGCCCGCGCACAGGAGAACATGGCCGATCGGAAGCTGCAGACCGTCGAAGTGCTCGCGTGCTTCGTCGGTGTCGTAGATCCGCAGGCCCGACGGCGCGGCCTCCTCGCGGAGAGCGAGGTAGACGGCGGACACCGCGTGATCCATCGACGGCAGCGTGTACGCGGCGACGAGCCGAGCCTCGGGCTTGACGTGGATGCGCAGCACCGCGGAGGTGATGAAGCCGATCGTGCCCTCGCTGCCGCACAGCGCGCGCGCGAGGTCGGGACCGGTCGAGCGGCGCGGTGCGACGCGCGTGTGCACCGAGCGGCCGTCGGCGAGCACCGCAGAGACGCCGACCACGGCGTCCTCGAAGAAGCCGTGCCGCGCGCTCGACTTGCCCGGCGTGCGCACCGCGATGATGCCGCCGAGCGACGAGGTCAGGACGACCGGCGGGTAGTCGCCGATCGAGAGACCGCGCGGCGCGAGGATGCGCTCGAGCTCGAGGCCGGTGAGCCCGGCTTGCGCGTGAACCAGCAGCGACGTCTCGTCGAGCTCCATCACCTGATCGAGGCGACGCGTCGACAAGAACACGCGCTGCCGGTCGGGTTCACCGTCGTCGCCGGCACGCGGCACCGCGCGTTGCGGCCGGCCGCCGACGCCGATCGGATGGACCGCGGCGTGGTGCGTGCCGGCGCGGCGGATCACCTCGGCGACCTCGGCGGCGGATCCCGGCGTGACGCGCCAGTTGCGATCGTCGAGCTCGTCGATGTGCTCGCGGCCGACCGCGGAGATCAGATCGGTGAGCAGGGTCATTTACGTTCTCGAGGCACGCGCGGACGGAGGCCCATCTTGCCGGGGTTGAAGATGCCGTCGGGATCGAGGCTCGACTTTGCAGCCTCGAAGATCGCCATCGCCTCGCGATGCTCGCCCGCCATGTACGGCGCCTTGAGGATGCCAACGCCGTGATGGTGGCTGATCGTTCCACCGACGCGGGTGGTCGCCTCGAGGCCGTCGCGCCAGATCATGTCGTAGAGCCGCTCGGCGCCCGCCGCATCGGGCGCGGTGCCGGCGAACGTGAAGTAGATCGAGCAGCCGTCCGCGTAGGCGTGAGAGAAGTGCGCCATGACGACCGCGTGCTGGCCGATCGCGGCACGCACGGATTCGTAGAGGTCCGGCAGTCGCTCCCAGCTGGACGCGACCTCCATCGTGTCGACGAAGGCGCCATCTCGGAACACCGGCGACATCCGGTAGGAGACTGCGTAGCGGTGCTTGACCCACGCCCACCCCGGATCCTCGCCCGTGTCGCGACAACCTGCTGTCTCGAGCTCGTGAAACGTCAGCGCGGCTTCGACCTCGGTCCGGATCCGCGAACCCTCGAGGCCGATGATCATCCGGCAGCCGCGGCGCGCGATCTTCTCGGCGACGGTGCCGAACAGCTTGTTGACAAGGTGCGACCTGCCGAGCGCGGCGTTCATCACGATCTTGCGCGAACCCTTGCCGCGCGCGAAGTTCATCAGCCGTTCGAGGACCCCGTTGTCCTTCGGCGGCGCCCCGGCGGGCCACGCGGGGAGCGCGCCCGTCGACACCGGCGGAACGGGACCGCGGACCTCGTGCGCGGCTTCTTCCGTCTTGTGGCCGAACGAGTTCATCAGCGTGTCCATCTCGTCGTAGAGCCGGACGACCGCGGGCCGCAGTCCCTTCTGCAGCACGCGGCGAATCGCGATCAGGCCGGTCGCGACATCGTCGACCTCGAAGCCGCGGAACACGCGGAGCTGCGGTGCGGGTGACACGCGCAGGCGCGCCGACGTGATCAGGCCGAGGGTGCCCTCGCTGCCGAGCAGGAGCTGGGTCCAGTTCGGTCCGCGCAGCGCGCGATTGGGACCGTCGGTCTCGATCACATCGCCGCGCCCGGTGACCACGGTGAGGCCGGCGACGCGGTCCTCGACCTTGCCGTATTTCGTCGAGAGCTGACCGGCAGCGCGCGTCGCGAGCCAGCCGCCGACGGTGGAGCAGTAGATCGACGACGGGAAGTGACCGAACGTGTAGCCGCGACGCTCGAGCTCGCGCTCGAACCGCTCGCCGTTGAGTCCCGCCTCGACGTCGCAGATCAGCTCGTCGCTGTGGACCGAGCGCAGGTGCTGCATCCGCTTGGTATCGATCGTGATTCCGCCGTGCAGTGGCACCGCCCCGCCGCACACGCCAGAGCCGCCGCCGTACGGCACGATCGGAATGCCGAGCTCGCGCGCCAGCTTGACGACCGAGACGATCTCCCGGACGTGCTCGGGCCAGACGACCGCGTGCGGCCGCGGAACATCGATCGCGCCCTCGCGGTAGGCGATGAGGAGACGCGGCCACATGTCGCGCGCGTAGGTGTCGAGGTCGACGACGCGCATCGACATCCGGCGCGGACCCACGATCGCTTCGAGGTCGCGCTGCAAGCGATCGACGTCGACGAAAGTCATCTTGTTACCGACGCACGTTACCACGCCGCGCGGCGGCAGCGGAGCGGTCAAGCAAGCACGTCTCACTCGCAGACGGAGCGGAACTTCTCGGTCCGAGCCTCCGCAGCGCGAGTGTTCGGACGACCACCGCAGCATTCTACAAGTGTTGTAGGGTCGCCGCGTGAACGCTTCCGAGATTCGCAGCATCACGGTGATCGGTGCCGGGACCATGGGCCACGGGATCGCGCACGTCGCCGCGCTCGCGGGTGCCACGGTCCACCTGTTCGATGCGGTCGCCGGCGCAGCGGCGGCAGGCATCGACAAGGTCGGCAAGAACCTCGCAAGAGGTGTCGAGCTCGGCAAGCTGAGTACCGCCGATCGCGATGCCGCGCTGTCTCGGATCCGCGCCTTCGACGAGCTCGCCGCGGCGTGCGCCGGCGCGGATTGCGTGATCGAGGCTGTCCCGGAGCGGATCGACCTCAAGCGCGAGATCTTTCGCGCGGTCGATCAAGCCGCGCCCGCGCATGCACTGCTCGCGACGAACACGTCGTCGCTGCCGATCGCGGAGATCGCAGCGAGCGTCCGCGCTCCGGGCCGCCTCGTCGGCATGCACTTTTTCAACCCCGTCCATGTCATGAAGCTCGTCGAGGTAGTACGTCACGCGAGCGCGGATCCCGCGTGCGTCGCCGCGGCGGTCGGCCTCGCCGAACGCTTCGGCAAGACGCCGATCACGGTCAGCGATGCGCCGGGCTTCGCGTCGAGCCGGCTCGGGCTCGTGATCGGCCTCGAAGCGATGCGCATGGTGGAGCAGGGGGTCGCGTCTGCGGCCGACATCGACACGGCGATGAAGCTCGGCTACGGCCATCCGATGGGGCCCCTCGAGCTGACGGATCTCGTCGGGCTCGACGTTCGCCTCGGGATCGCGGAGTACCTCACGCAGGCGATCGGGCCGGCGTTCACACCGCCGCAGACGCTGCGTGACAAGGTCGCCGCGGGCAAGCTCGGCAAGAAGTCCGGCGAGGGCTACTACCGGTGGTCGCCCGACGGCAAGCGGCTCGCCTGATCCGTCACAAGCCCTGGATCGTGGGAACCGACAGGCCGGCGGAATTGGAGTTCGTATCGGTCGTGCGGATGTGGCCGCCGCCGCCGCCGCCGCCACCACCGCCACCTCCGTTCCCGTTGCTGCCCGAGTTGCCGTCGCCCGACACGCTACCGTCCCCACCGTCGCCGCCCTGGGAGTTGACGTTTCTGCCGCCGAGCGCGGCGGAGCCC
>JAYUYE010000530.1:0-1535 GCA_043752985.1 Myxococcales bacterium | reverse complement strand
GATGCGCATGTTCGGCATCGACTTCGCCGAGCCATGGTTCCTGCTCGCGGCATTGCTCGCGCCGTTCGCGGTGTGGTCGTCGCTGCGCAGCGCCGGCCGCGTCGTGTTCTCGTCGTTGCGCGCGCTCCCCGTGGGTGGCGACACCTGGCGCACGCGGTTCGCGTGGCTGCCGGACGTGATGTTCGGTCTCGCGGTGATCGCCCTGGCGATCGCACTCGCAGGTCCGCGGGCCGGCGACAAGAGCTCGCGGGTGCGCCGCGACGGCATCGCGATCATGATGGCGGTCGACGTCTCGGGATCGATGCGCGCGCTCGATCTGTCGGTCAAGAACCGCGAGCTGACCCGCCTCGATGCGGTCAAGGAAGTGTTCGAGAAGTTCGTGGTCGGCGGCAGAGGCCTCGACGGGCGCCCGGACGATGCGATCGGCCTCGTCGCGTTCGCGCGCTATGCCGACACGCGGAGCCCGCTGACGCTTGACCACGGCAACCTCGCCACCGCGGCGCGGCTGCTCGACTTCGCCGGTCAGGACGAGGACGGCACTGCGATCGGTGCGGGGCTCGAGCTCGCGGTTACCCGGCTCGCCGAGTTCAAGCCAACAGACAAGAGCGTCGGTCGGATCGTGATCCTGTTGACCGATGGTGAGTCGAACTTCCACGATATCGACGAGGACACGGCAATCGAGGACGCCGTGAAGGCGGGCGTCAAGGTCTACACGATCGGCGCCGGCACGAATGGGATCGCGCCGATTCGCACGCAGCGCGGCGACCTGATGCAGGTGCAAGTCTCGATCGACGAGACCACGCTGCGCAAGATCGCCGACAAGACAGGAGGTCAGTACTTCCGCGCGACCGACAATGCGAGCCTCGGCAAGATCTACGGGCAGATCGCGAAGCTCGAGACCACGACGATCGAGCAGGATCAGTTCACCGAGTATCGCCAGTACTATGCATTGTTCGTTGTGATCGCGATGCTGCTCGTCGTCGCCGCGTTCGCGCTGCGCGGCACCGTGCTGCGGAGGCTGCCATGAGCATCGACTGGACGTTCGTCCATCTCGACCGCATCCACCTCGTGTGGGTGGCGATCGCAATCACCGCGCTGCTCGGCGTGCTCGAGCTGCGCTCGCGCGGTGCGATGTCGACGTTCCTGTCGCCGGTGATGCAACGCCGGCTGACCGCGCAAGCAAGCACGACCCGCGTCGCGCTCCGCCTCGGCCTGTTGCTGTGCGCGATGCTGTGCGCCATCGTCGCGCTGATGCGGCCGCAGGCGCGGGGCGTCACCGAGACCGTGAGCGCGTCGTCGGCAGCGGCTGATGTCATCTTCGTGCTCGACGCATCGCGGTCGATGCTCGCCGAGGATGCGGCGCCGAATCGCCTCGCCCGCGCGAAGGCGGAGATCGCGCAGCTCGTGGCGCGGCTCGAGGGCCACCGCGTCGGGCTGGTCGCGTTCGCCGGCCGCGCCGTTCAGGTCTGCCCGCTGACACCGGACCACTCGTTCTTCACGACGGTGCTGCCGACGGTCGACACGATGAGCACCGG
>JAYUYE010000529.1:0-4185 GCA_043752985.1 Myxococcales bacterium | reverse complement strand
GCACCGCCGCGGCGAGCGTCGCATCGCTGACCAGCCCGGCGAACGGCCCCGTAGGCCGCAGCGAGCGCACCGCGATCGAACCGATGTGGCGCGAGAAGATCGTTCCGTCGTACGGCGACGGATTCGCGCGCGACGTCTGGCCCTGTGGGCCGAGCTGGATCCCGCTGAACCCGAGCTCGCGCGCGAACGCGAACAAGCGCTCGGCGCCGCGGGTCGAAGGCGAGCCGCGGCCGATATCCTCGTCCGCTTCCGATGGGAAGCTGACGTCGTGGATCGCCAGGAGCAGCCTCTTGACACCGAGCTCCTCGAGAGCAGCATCGATCAGCGAAGACATCGCCGATCGCTCACAGCGTGCCGGTGATCATGGCGCCGATCATCTGATCGTTGATCACCGGAATGAACGTCGTCGTCGCGGGCTTCTCGGTCTGAGCCTCGCGCCACGTCTTGGCATTCGTTCGCAGCTTGTCGGCGGTCAAGTACAGGTAGACAGCGACACCCCCGACGACGACGCCGCCACCGACGAGGACACCCGCAACGGTGGGCGACGCGCCTTCGGCGAGCGAGAGATACGAGACGCCCCACACGACCATCACCGTTGCCACGCCACCGCTGATGTACGCGCCGATCATCCGGTCGCGGCCATCGTCTGGCGGCGTCGGCGCGACCACGACCGGCGGCGGTAGCGGCAGCGGTGGCTCGGGCGGCACATCGATGTTCGAGAACGTACCGGCGGAGACGTTGACCTTCTGCTCGAACGTGCGCCCGCTCGGATACGTCCACACCAGCAAGTCACCATAGAGGCCGACCACGAGCGTCGTCGGATCCGAGGAGCGCAGCAGCACATCGCCGCCTTTGCGGACGACAGTGATGCCGGGCGGAAGCTTCTTGTCGGCGACAGTGATCCGGACCTTGCCGACATGCTTCGCGAGCTTGTTGAGCTCCTCGCGCACGAACTGGACGCGATGGATCACCGCGAACAAGGTCTTCGCGTCGGTGTTGGTCTTCTGGAGCTCTGCGGCGATCTTGTCGTACTCCTCGACGGCCTTCTCCAGCGCCTCGACCGCCTCGACGTAGCGCTCAGCAGCGGCGAGCGAGGTGCCGTAGCCGGCGAGCGGATCGATCTTCGGTTCGAGGCGATAGCTCCTCAGGTAAAGGTTCGCTGCCTCGGTGGGATTGGAGTCACGGAGAGCCTGGGCCTGTGCCACGAGGCATTTCGGTTCGTCGGGACCTTCGGGACACGCTTCAGCGCGGGCAGTCGTGGTCGAGAGGACGATCGCGGCCGCTGCTGTCAGAAGTCTCCATCGAGGATGCATGATCGTCCCTGGCATTTCTTGGCTGCGCTTCCTGGTCCCGGTGGTGGCTTCGTCGTCTTGATCGGTGGCTTGCTCGCGCTGCCCGCCGTGGCGCCGGTGGTCTTGGTGGTGGTGCCGGCGCTGCCGGTGGTGGTGCCGGTGGTCTTGGTGGTGGTCGCGGCGCTGCCGGTCGCGGTACTGGTGGTCTTGGTGGTGGTCGCGGCGCTGCCGGTCGCGGTGCCGGTGGTCTTGGTGCCGGTGGTCGTCGCCGTCGCGGCGCTGCCGGTCGTGGTGCCGGTGGTCGTGGTGCCGGTGGTCGTCGCCGTCGCGGCGCTGCCCGATGCCGAAGCCGCGCTGCCGGTTGCCGCGCTGCCGGTTGCTGCGCTGCCGGTTGCTGCGCTGCCGGTTGCTGCGCTGCCGGTTGCTGCACTGCCGGTTGCTGCGCTGCCGGTTGCTGCACTGCCGGTTGCTGCACTGCCGGTTGCTGCGCTGCCGGTGGTGGTCGTCGTGTCGGAACCGGCCTCCGTGCTTGCCGCCTTCGTCACGATGGCGCTGCCCTCGGTCGGCGTCTCGGCGGACTCGCTATCACCGCCGCGACCGAGCGCGAGCACGGTGCCGACGGCCGCGAGCGCGACGATCGGGATCGCAATCCACCACTTCGCGGACGCCTTGCGCTCGAGTTTTGCGGCGATGCCCGCGGCCGAGCTCAGCGTCGTTGGAGATCCGTGAGCGGGGGGCTGCGGCGTGGCGACCGCCGCAGGTGCCGTCTGCGCGGACGGCACCGGGCCGGAGTCGGGCACGCCGGGGATGTGCGGGCGCTCGCCGGGAGCCATCGGCTTGCCGAACATCGGCGGCGGGCTGGTGGCGAGGCGGGCACCGGCAAGGGTTCGCGTGCGACCGCCACTCTTGTGCGCGGGGATGAGGCGTCGCTCCTCGAGGATTGCCTCGACGACGGTCATCGACGCCGGACGATTGTTCGGATCCTTGGCGAGCATCGCGGCGATCACGTCGTCGATGTGCGGCGGCAGGCCCGGAATGATCTGGCTCGGGACCGGAGGCGGCGTGAGGATGTGGTGCGCGATCAGCTCGGCCATCCCGCCCTCGAACGGCGTGCGTCCGGTGACGAGCTCGAACAGGATGCAGCCGAGCGAGTAGATGTCGCTGCTGTGGTTCGCGTCCGCAGCCGACTTGCACTGCTCGGGCGACATGTAGTTCGGCGTGCCGAACACCATGCCGGCCATGGTCGCGCCCGACGGAGCCGCGGTGGCCATCTTGGCGATGCCGAAGTCGAGGACCTTCGCGCGCTCGCCGAGCGTCAGCGCGAGATCGTTCACGAGCATGACGTTGTCAGGCTTGAGATCCCGATGGACCACGCCCTGGCGATGTGCAGCTTCGAGGGCCGACGCGATCTGCCGGCAGATCTCCATCGCGGTCGCCGGCGCAAGGCGGCCGCCACTGTTCTTCATGCGCTGCGTGAGAGTGTCGCCGTGCAAGAGCTCCATGATGATGAACGCAGCGCCGTCGGCGCGGGTTCCGGTGCCCCAGACCTCGCCGCTCTCGTAGACGGTGACGACGCCGGGGTGCACCACCTTGGCGATCGAGCGCGCCTCCTGAACGAAGCGCTTCACGACATCGGGGTTGGAGCTGTGGTGTGGATGAAGGAACTTGATCGCCAGCTCGCGGTCGAGCGACGTGTCGCGCGCAGCGAACAGGACGCCAAAGCCGCCCTCGCCGAGCTTGCGCGTCAGCTCGTACTTGCCGATCCGGAGACCGGCCTGGAACGCCTCACCCTGAGACACCTACGAGCTATATCGTGGAACGCGTCGGTGCCACTAGCCGGATGTTTCGCTGAAACGGCAGATCGTCACTGCTCCCGGCTAGTTAGCGGTTGACTCGGGCCCCAGCTTGACCCGGGAGACCCCGGAGCCAGTTGTCGGACTGGCCTCCTCCGCACCGACGGGCCCGATCGCTCGGTGATCGCCCGGTGGGCGTATTCGCCGCTCGTGTGGGCCCCGGCGCACTCGGGACGCGGCTGACGAGCGGCACGGGGGGTGCTTGAGGACGTTGGATGACTCACATCAACAGTGTCGACGCGACGATCGGCCAGCCCATGATCGCCCGCGTGTTGTCGCGCAAGGCGGAGCTCGAGGCCATTCGCCAGACGCTGCACGAGACCGATCTCCAGACGCTCAGCGACGTCGACGTGGCGCTGCAGACCATCGATGCCCTGCTCACCGGCGACCACGCGAACATCCCGCCGGTGGTGGTCGCGGACATGAGCAAGTGGCTAGAGCGCAGCAAGCACCTCGCCGAACGCGCGGTCGTCGGCGACGCAGAGCTCGGAGCCGCCGCGCCCGCCGATGGCGATGCCTCTCCCGCGGATGGCGATGCCGCGCCCGCCGACCCCGAGACCCAGCCGCTGCCTCCCGATTCGCCCGACGACGGCCAGTTCGCCGGCGCCCGCTGAGCGGCGACAAGCGTCATGCGCGGCACCTGCGGTGGCCGCCAGACGAACCGGGCAGTGGCTGCTAGACTGGGGTCGATGTATCGCACCCTGCTGCTCGTTGCCGGCATTGCCGGATGTGCAATCTCGGCTCACGAACCGGATGACGCGCCCGCGGAGTATGGCCGGCGCTACATCTCGATCGGCACAGATGCCCTCGGCACGGCACGCGCCGTCGCCGCGCAGCACGGCGCGCTGTTCGACGTCGTCGACACCGAGAACGACATCGCGGTGATCGCGTTCGACGCCGAGGATCTCGAAGCGCTTTCCGAGCAGATGCACGAGCAGCACGACCGCTGCGGCGGGTTCATTTTGCACGACTCGCTCGAGGAGGCGCGCGCCGCGCTTCATCCACCGCGGGTGACCGAGGTCGCGATCGACTACACGCTC
>JAYUYE010000528.1:0-1536 GCA_043752985.1 Myxococcales bacterium | reverse complement strand
TCGGCGAACGGGCTCTTGTCGGGGCGCTCGAGCGAGCCTAACTCTGCAAACAGCTTGTCGAGCGCCTTGCGGCTGCGCGTGTCCGCTGCGAATCCGCCGAGCGTGGCAGGATCGAACGCGACGTTCGTTGGCTTGCCGAGCGCGCGAGAGATCACGGAGCTCTTGACGGCGCCCGGTACGAAGTCGGCGATGTCACGCGCCATCCGTCGCGCGAGCGAGCCTGCACCGATCGCCACGCGCTCGCCGAGCGCGAGCTCCGCGATCTCGAGCGGCATGCCGGAGAGCAGGAGGCCGCAGCGCGCGATCGCGACGTGCTCGTCACGGCCAGGCTCCGTCAGCTCGACTCGCCACATCTCGTCGAGGCCCCGCCGCCATTCGCCCGCGGACATCAGCGTGCGAGCCGCCGCGAGCCGCGCGGCCGGGCCGCAATGCTGGTCACCGAGCCCGAACTGCGCCCACGCGAACAGCACTTCGTCCTCGCGGCCCATCGCGACGAGCGCGTCGAGAAACACCGCGACGTCGATGTCGTCGCCAGGCTCGATCCGTCCAAAGCCCTCGACGGTCCGCGCCGGGTCGCCGCGGAAGTAGCCCTCGCGCCCGAAGCACCACGCGACGAACCGCGGATCCTTCTTCCAGGTGCCGAGGGTCCGCGTGTGGCGCGGCCACGTGGCCTCGCGGCCCTCGAGTCGGTTGCCGCGCAGCGCGATCGCTTCGTCGAGCCGGCCGACTCGCATCATCGCGTCGGCGACGCACAGATCGATCTGGATCTGGTCCGGGTACCAAGGCAGCGAAGGTTCCATCGGACAGCCGTGGATGCGCCCGCTGCGAACTGCCTGTGCGAGCCATGCCCCCTCGCGATCGGTCTCGCGCAACAGATCGAGCAGCGCGATGTGCGCGCGCGATTCGTCGTGGTGGGTGACGAGAGCACGCTCGAGGAGCCGCACGCCCTCGTCGACGAGGCCGGAGTTGTCGAGCAGCTCGGCCACGGTCTCGATCACATCGAGGTGCGCGGGTCGACACAGCGCCGCGATCCCAGATCCCGCGACGGACTCGAGCTCCGTGGGGGTCACCGCCTTGGCGCCGGAATCGTCGTCGGTGTGCTCGGCACGAACGAGCTCCGCATAAGGATTCGCCCAGCATGGCGCAGCGGCGATCACCCGGCGCAGCAGCGTGAAGTCAGGCCCATTCGCCGCGCCCGCGCGGAACTTCGCGAACAGCGCCTGCGGATGGTCCGGCGACACCCCGAGGATCAGGTCATCGAGGTCTTCACGCAGCGCGAGCTGCAGCAGGCGCAGGGCAGGCAACTTGAGCGCACCGGGGAGCCGATTCGCGAGCGGCCGCGCGATGTTCGTGCGCGCCGGCTTCGGTGCCGCCGTCAGCTCGGCGTCGTCGCCGTCATCGGCGTCGCTCGGATCGTCAGCGGCCGTCTCACCGCGGTCTGCGAACTCCACGTCCTCGGCGGCGGCGTCGGGGGTAGCGACCACCGTCAGGGACCAGGTCGGCGCGGTCGAGGTCGGCAGCGTTCGCGCGCGCGCA
>JAYUYE010000527.1:0-1539 GCA_043752985.1 Myxococcales bacterium | reverse complement strand
TCTCGTCGACAGCGGCTGGAACGCGAAGGCGCTGGTCAAGGCGATCGTGCTCTCCGACCGGTTCCGGATCTCGCACGACACCGACGAGGCGCAGGCGGACTCGCTCGTCGCCGCGCTCAAGGTCCGCCCCGAGCAGATGGCGCGGATGATCCGGGACCTCACGGGGTTCGACTGGACCGTGACGTCGCCCCGCGCGCTGCGCGGCATCCCGTACGGCACCGCCAATCTCCTCGACAGCGACTTCCTCGGCTATCGCGTGCTGTTCGGCGGCATCGATTCGTACTTCGTCACGGATCCCGTCCACACGATGAACGCGACCTCGAGCCTGGTGGGAAAGAAGCTCACCGCGCTCGCCGCGGAGTTCGTGGTCCAGCACGACAGCACGGCACCTCTCGCGGAGCGCACGCTGTTCACCGAGGCCGCGGTCGCCGCAACGGACCCGAGCGTGATCCGCGCCCAGGTCGCGCATCTGCACGCCCGGATCTACGGCGAGCTCGTCGCCGCCGACTCACCCGACGTCGATGAGACCTACGTCCTCTACGAGGAAGCATTCGCAGCATCGAACGATCGCGCTCGCGCCTGGGAGCTCACGCTGATCGGGATGCTCAGCGACTTCCGCAGCCTCTTCTACTAGGAGCAAGCCATGAACCGCCGAGACCTTCTCACGTACATGGGCGCCGCTGGCGCCGCTGGTTTCCTCGCGAAGTCGCTTGGCTCGATTGCGCACGCCGCGGTCCCGACCAAGCCGCCGAAGCGGCTGATCATGGTGATGGCGCAGGGTGGCTGGGACACCACCTGGGCCCTCGATCCGAAGCTGCAGTCAGCGCGCTGCGACGTGCCGCTGGGCGCACGCCGATTGTTCGGCAACCTCGACATGTTCGATCACGTCAGCCGGCCGAACGTCACCTCGTTCTTCACCAAGCACGCGGACAAGAGCGCGATCGTCCGCGGCATCTCGGTGTCGAGCGTCTCGCATAACGAGTGCGTCAAGCGCATGGCAACCGGAACCCGCAGCGAGCGCAACCCGGACATGGGCGCGATCGTTGCCAACGGCAACGGCCTGGCCCTCCCGCTGCCGTACCTGATCCTCGGCGATACGGCCTTCGCGGGCGAGTACGCGGTCAGCGCCGGTCGCGTCGGTGCGACCAACCAGATCGTCGGTCTGCTCGACTCTCCGACGACCGGGGCCGAGGATGCCGTCCTCTCGCACTACGCGAACGCCACGGTGAACCGGGTCAAGGCGACCCGCGGCGCGCTAGGCTACAACAAGCGTCGGCTCAACGACTTCGCCACTTCGATCGAGCGCGGCAAGAAATTGATCCCGGTGCGCGCCGGCTTCGGCGCCGCGGGCCGCACGCTGACGCTCGCAAACCAGGTCGACCTCGCGGTCGATGCGATCGCCGGCGGCATCTCGCAGGCCGTGATGCTCAACACCCGGCTTGGCTGGGACACGCACGACACGATCGGCGATCAGTCCGGCTTCCACGAGACCACGTTCGGCGCGTTGACGACCCTCGTCGACGAGCTGACCGCGCGCCC
>JAYUYE010000526.1:0-4194 GCA_043752985.1 Myxococcales bacterium | reverse complement strand
CTGCCTCGGTCCAGGTGACGAGCACGACGGGATGATCCTCACGCCCAGCGGGCGGCCGACCATCGCGCCACACGAAGCGCTCGACCTCGGTCGCGTAGTCCTGCGTGAAGCCCTGCGCCGTCCACGTGGCGGCGTCGATCGCGAGCGGCTGTGCGTGGCCGGCGTTCACGTACTCCGCGAACTGCGACTGCGTGACCGGCATGAGATCGATCCGGAACGCGGTGAGCCGCTCGACGTGGCGATCCTCCTCGCGATCAAACCACTTGTTGTGGCGCGCGGTGTCGGTGCCTGCGGTCTGCTGATAATCGTCGTACGCCTGCGCGCGCTCCTCGGGTGTCGAGCCGGCGACGAACTGCCCGGCTGGCACCGTGATCATCCGGGCGTCGGCCGCAAGGGAGAGCGGCGCACCGGCAGCGTGCGGGTGCACGGGTGCGGGCGTTGCGCCGCATGCGCACAAGGTCGTGAGGAGCAGAAAGCGGATCACTTCGACCTCTGGTTCTCGATCGCGGCAGCGAGGATCCGCGCGAGCTCTGGAAGGTACTCTGGATCCGCATGCAGCGTGGCGGCGTCGAGCACGGGCGCGGCGACGGCCGGGGTCAGGCGCGCGATCGCTCCCGCGGAATCGCGCAGCATTCGTGCGCGCGGCGGGGTCTCGCGCACGTCGATGTGAATCACCGACGAGAACACCACGCCTGCCTCGCCGCGCATCACCGATGTCGCGAAGACAAAGCGCCCATCGCGCGACCACACCGGCCCGCTCTCCTCGGTCAGCGGGAGCGGGGCCGCGAGGATCGGCGTCGCGGTCGCGCTGCCGCGGGTCATGCGCCAGAGCTCCGAGGTCGGCGCGCCATCGTCGATCAGCGGCCGCGCGAATGCGATCGTCGTGCCGTCGGGCGACAGCGACGGCGAGGTGTCCGCAGGCCCCTGCGTGAGCACCACGATCGAGCCATCGGGGCGGCGCTCCTCGAGCCGGCTATCGATCGTGCGCTCGGAGGTCAGCGTCACCGCGGCGTAGATCACCGCACCATCGGCGGCGACCGTCGGCGTGACCTCATGACCGGCGCCGGTCGTCAGCTGCACGGGCTCGCCCGCAGCGCGACCATTCGCGACCGCCGCCCGCCACAGATCGAAGTCACCCCCATCGCGCGTCGACGCGAACACGATCGCGCTGCCATCCGGTGTCCACGTCGGGTGGCTGTCGATCGAGGGACCAGAGGTCAGCGCGATCGGAGCTGCCTCGACACCGAGCGGCGCGATCCACAGGCTCGTCGCATCGAACGCGCGACCGCGGCTCGAGGCGAACACGATCCACGCGCGGTCCGGAGAGATCGCGGGATGCGAGTCGCGCACCAGGCCGGTGCCCGCCGCGATCAAGAGGAACTGGCGATCACCCTTCTCGTCGATCGCGACGAGGCGAGTGCCACTCGGTCCGCGCTCGGACGCGACGATGGCGATCCGTTCGGCCGCGGCCGGCACGGGAGCCGACGGAAGTCGTGCGCCGCACGCAGCGAGCGCGACGCAGGCGCCACGACCGACGAACGACGAACGAACCAGTTACGGGGTCCCGGCGGCAGGAGCAGCCGGCGCGGCGGGCGCAGGCGCGGCAGCAGGCGCAGTGACCTTCTTGTCGCTGTCCTTCTTCGTCAGGTTGGACATGTTCATGTCCTTGCTGACGTCCTTGTGGTCGGGCTCGACGCCCGCGTAGATGCCGACGATGAGCACGAGGACAATAGCGCCGGCGATTCCGCCGAACGTCCATGCCTTCTTCTGGGACTCGTTGGCGCGCTGCTCGTAAACCACGAAGGACTGCTCTTGTTCACGCGGCCATGAAGAAAAATCGGAATAGCTCATCTCGACCTCCGGGGTACGTACGATCTTTAGAGGGAAAGCAGAAACCGTGCAATCTCGCTGCGTCTCCGCGTGTCTCGAGCGTTGGAATCCACAGGTTCCTGGCCCAGGCAGGCCGATCCGAGCCGATATGACACCAGTCGCACGATCCGGTTCCCAGTTCTTGAGCGGAATGTTTTGCCTCATGATCTCGGTGGGTTGCGGAACCCCGAGCGAGGCAGACCCTGCTCCTGCTGTCCGTACCGCGATGCGCCTCGAGCCCGGCGCGGCTCCCGAGACGTGCCTCGGCGTGGCCGACACCGGGATCTGGTCCGATCTCGATGCCCAGATCCAGATCGTCCTGCCCGCGCTCAGTCCCGAACGCGTCAGCGCGACGGTCGACGGCAAGCGGGGCCTCCTCGTCCTCTCGATCGATGGGTTCCCGCGCAAGAGCTACCCGTTGACCGGCACCTCGATGCTCGCCGTCGGCATGCACACGCTCGCGTTGCGGCCCGGTGATCGGGCCGAGCTCGCACCCTTGCTGGTGGCCGAGCGCACGACGGCGGCGACCTCCGGCGGCGACGCCGATCTCGACGGCATCCCGAACGCGCTCGACATCCTGATCGGCGCGAAGAAGACCGTGCTCAACGCGGATGCGTACACCGAGGGATACGTGACCATCCCGTTCCCTCTCGGGGACGTTCCGCGCGAGATGGGCGTGTGCACTGACGTCGTGATCCGCGCGGTGCGCAACGCCGGCGTTGATCTCCAGAAGGCGCTGCACGACGACATCCAGCGCGCGCCGAAGGCGTATCCGATGGTCAGGGGCCGCGCGAACCCACACATCGATCAGCGCCGCGTGAAGACGCTCCTTCCGTACTTCGTGCGGCACTGGGAGGCGCACACGCCGCGGTTCGACGACCCGGACGATCCGCTGCGCCCGGGTGACGTGATCTTCATGGATACGTTCCCGAGCAAGGCCGGGCCCGATCACATCGGCATCCTGTCGGACCGTCTGGACGATCAAGGCCTCCCGCTCGTCATCAACAACTGGACGACCGGGACCGTGACGGCCGAGATGGATCTCCTGACGTTCGTCCCGGTGCTCCACCGGTTCCGGCTTCGCGGGAACTAGCGCGCGATCGATGTTATCTTACGTCGGCTGATGAGGTTCGCCTGGTGGCTCACCGCTGCGGCACTGCTCGTGCTCGCGCGTCCTGCGCGCTCCGAGGATGAGGAACCGACCAAGCTGAGTTACCGCGTCGTGCTCGACAATGTCGATCACCAGCCGGCATCGATCACCGGCACGCGGTTGACGATCCAGCTCTCGGCGCTGACGATCCAGGGCCAGCGGCTCGACCTCGCCGTCCCCCAGTCGATCAAGACGTTTCTCGGCTCGAGCGAGATCAAGGCGCCGTACGCGCTCGGCACGTTCGGTGACACCGATGGCGCGCTGGCGATCGTGGTCGTCGTGCAAGCGACGCTCGATTATCAAGAGGTCCTCCCGGTGATCGCCGAGACCCTCGACACGACACTGCTCGGCGCGCTCGACGAGAAGACAGCGCAGATCGCGGTGCTGCCGTACGGCGAGGCGATCGGAACCGGAAAGCTGACGCCGCTCAAGGCCGCACGCAGCAAGGTCACGCAGCTGGCGCACGATGGTACGGCCGGTGATCCCGCGCTGCTCGAGACCGTCGAGCGTGCGCTGCTGATGCTCAAGAGGGCGAAGACCGAGCCCGAGGGCCGCGCGCTGCGCAAGATGATCCTCGTGATCGGCGACGGCCGTGATCGCGCCGGTGACCGCGAGCGAGTCACCCGGCTCGGTGATCGCGCCAAGAAGGACGGTGTCCGCATCCACTCGTTTGCGTTCTCGGCAACGGATCAGCGCCGTCCCCTGCTGCTCCTTGGCGAGCTGTCGAAGCGATCACTCGGCACGTTTCGCTGGCTCCAGCGCGGCCAGGCCGACTCGTGGATCCCGAAGTTCACGCAGCTGCTCGAGGAGATCGAGAACCAGTACGTCCTGACCTACTACCTCGGCGCCGATGAGGACCCGTCGGGGAAGAAGGTCAAGGTCGTCACCGTCGGTCGCACCGAGGCGACCTCGAACGAGCTCAAGGTGCCCGACTCGCTGTGTAACCGCGAGGTGTGCGCCGGCTACTGCGCGGCGGATCGCTGCGTGGTCCCCATGCTCCCGGAGAGCCGCGGCATCCTCGGCTGGGTGCTACTGATCGGCGGCATCGGAGTCGGTGCGGTGCTCGTGCTCGGAGTGATCGGCTACGCGATGTCGCACCGCTCGCAGCGGATCCCGCTTCCGCCCGGCGTGCTCCTGCCGGGTGCGCCGGGCTCGTTCCCGCCCGGTGTGATCAT
>JAYUYE010000525.1:0-4196 GCA_043752985.1 Myxococcales bacterium | reverse complement strand
TGGGTGCCGCGCGCATAGGTGTCGGTGCCGCGGCTCCCGCCGCACGCCGCCACGACGAGCGCGATGGCGGTCAGCGCGATCCACCACCGTGACGCTGGCACCACGGCCGGTTCTGCCGGCGTGGTACGGGTTTCACGCCCCGCACCCGCGGTCGCGTCCTCCCCGGACGGCAACGCCCGCAAGTACGCGTTGCTACGTGTGGTGCTGGAGACCATGAAGAGGTGCTACCGCAAGCGCGGGGCCACCGTCGTGGCCGGTCGCTTGCAATCTCGTTCCCGCGATGTCGACTCCACGCCGGCTCCGATCGATGGTCGCGTTCACGCTGATGTCGGTGTCGGCGTGTGCAGCCCGGAACACGACCATCCTCGTCGGACACGGCACGGCGTTCGTACACCCACGCGACGCTGCCGCGAGTCACGATCCGGGCACCGCGCATCCGCCGTGGGCGGTCAGTGCCGGCATGCAGCTCGCGCGCGGCAGCTACGAGCTCGCGCTGTGGTTCGACATTCCGCGTGCGCAGGTCGTCGACTGGACGGTGACGTGCCCGGGCGTCGAGGTCACGGGAACAGCCGGTGAGTCGCTCGAGAGCTACCAGGCGCGCCGGGTCGAAGAGCTCCGCGTCGCGCGTGGTCAGCAGGAGGTCGCGTCGCTCACGTCGGTGGGCAGCGACGCTCCGATCGAGCTACCGCCCGGCGACATCGGCGCAGGTCGCGTCGCGAGCACGGTGCGCGTGATGACCGGTGGGTCCGGTGTCTGCGCGGTGACCGCGACGGCTGATGATGCGAGCGTGCTCGGTACCTACCAGATCACGCGAATCCGTGATCCGCACCTCGAGGTGCGCGCGCGTTCGGCCTCGCAGCACGCCGCAGCGATCCAGGTTCGAGGCCGCGTACCGACGATGGTCGTCACCTACGACCCGGGGCGCGCCGCTCGCCAGCTCGCGGCCGAGCACGCCGCCGCCATGGCGCAGCTCCAGCGCGAAGCCGAGGCGCACATGCAGATGCGGCTCGCGGCAGAGCGCCAGGCCGAGGTCAACGCGCACCGCGAGCTGCTGATCGTCGACGTCGAGCAGCGCCGCCTCGATATCGCGCAGCGCGCCCGCGAGGACCTGCGCCGCCGCTGGCTCGCGTGGGGTGCGATTGCGCGTCCGCCGATGCCGGCGCCGCTCTTCGAGGAGCCGGGCGAGCCTCCGTACCCCGGCGCGACGTGGACGGCCGGCCGATGGGAGTGGGTCAACGGTCGCTGGACCTGGCGCGCGGGCAACTGGAGCAGCCCTGACGTGTTCGACGATTCGGGAGCCGACCTGTCCGTCGGTCTCGGCGTGGGCTTCGAGCTCGATCTGGGCGGGGAAACCTCGCCGAACCGCGACCACCGGACCGGCCCCCGGATCCGGGACCACCGCGACGGCAAGAGTGACCGGGGCTCCGAGATCCGGGACCACCGCGACGGGCGCTCGCCCACCAAGCCCGAGCCGGCCGTGCGCGATCACCGCAGTAACTCGCGCGAAGAGATGCCGAAATCGACGATCCGGGACCACCGGGATGACAAGAAGTCCGACAAGGACGACGACAACGACGAGCGCCAGGGCACCGTCCGCGATCACCGCCGCCGGTAGCGAGTTCGTTCCCCGCCCGCCAAGGTCCCGGTGCTAGGCTCGACCCCGATGAGGCTAGGCTTTGCAGTCGCGGCGTCCTTCACGGTTCTCGTCGCCATCACGGGCTGTGGCCCGAGCTCGGGGGGCGGCTCGCACGGAGACGTGCTCTCGATCGAGGTCTCACCGCCGAACGCGACCTTGACCTGGACCGGTGCACCGCTCTCGCAGAGCTACACCGCGACCGCCACCTACGAGGACGGCACCACGGGGGTGCTCACCGATGTGGTGTTCAACCTCGACCAGGATGGCGTCAAGCTCGGCGCATTCACGGCCGCGGACTTCGCGGTCAGCGGTCAGGCCGCCGGCAAGGGCGGTGTGTTCGCAAAAAGCGGTGAAGTCACCGGCTCGACGTCGATGATCGTTGTGTTGCATCCGGTGCGCGTCGGTCCGGGCGTGCCCGCCGACGGCGCCGACAAGTTCCCCGATGTTTCGCCCGTCGGCGCGACGTCCCCGACGGTCGTCTACCCGCTCGACAGGGCATTGATGCCGACGAGCGTGAAGTCGCCGAACGTGCAGTGGGAGGGTCCCGCCGCGGTGAACGATCTGTTTCGCGTTCGCCTGACCGCGGGCTTCGCGACCGTTGACACGATCGTCGCGAACGCGCCGGGCTTCACGCTGAGCTCGCAGCTGTCGCCCAGCGACTGGCAGCTCCTCGTCAACAGCGCGGGCGGCGACGAGATCACGGTCGCAGTCGATCACTGGGATCCCGCGAACGGCGCCGCGGGCGGCGCTCCGGTCGGCGTCAAGATGATCCGCGGCGACATCACCGGCGCGATCTACTACTGGAACCTCGGCGCCGGCCGCATGGAGCGGATCGACACGGCCGGTCGTGCGCTCGCGATCCAGAACCCGCCGCCCCGCCCCGACAACGGCGCGCGCTGCGTCGCGTGTCACTCGGTCAGCAAGGATGGCCGCTATCTGTCGGGCTCACTGTGGGGGGGCGGCGAGCAAGGCGCCGTGTTCGACATGAGCAACCCGAGCGTGCTGACGGCTGACCCCGCGCCGACGCTCGCGCCGCTCAGCATGACCACGTACACGCAGCTGTTCTCGACGTTCAACCACGATGCCACGCGCCTGATGGTCAACGTCGGCAACGCGCTGACGTTGCTCGATCCACGCAACGGCGCCGCGGTACCCACGAACGGCGCGCCGCTCCCCGCTACCGGCGCGGCGCATCCGAGCTGGTCGCCCGATGGCACCACGGTCGCGTACATCAGCAACCACAACGGACCGTGGGCCGTGGACTACACCGCCGGCGATCTCTCGGTGTTCTCTGCGACGACGACCGGAGATTCATTCGGCGCGTCGACCACGCTGGTCACGAGTGCAGCTGCGGGTGCCGGGTTTGCCGCGCCGTCGTGGCCGACGTTCTCGCCCGACTCCCAGTGGATCGCGTACGGCGCCGGCGTCAACTCGCGCGGCCGCAACGACGGCGTGCCGGCCGTCTATCCTGGCTCGCTCTTCGTGATCAACAAGGCAGGGGGAACCTCGCATCGACTCGACGTCGCATGCGCGGGCGCGCGCAATTGCTACTTGCCGAACTTCAGCCCGTACGACACGGGCGAGCACATCTGGCTCGTGTTCTACAGTCTCCGCGATTACGGCAACGCGCTCGCCGGGTCGAAGGGCACGGGGCGCCGCCAGATGTGGATCACCGCGATCGACAAGAGCAAGCTCGGCACCTCCGACGCGAGCTCGGTGCCGTACTGGGTGCCGGATCAGGACGTCGCGACCGAGAACATGAGCGCGTTCTGGGCGCCGCCGCCGCCGATCCAGTAGAGAGCTACTTCTTCTCGGGCTGCTTCGGCGCTTCGTCGTCGTCGGCGACGCACTGCTCGGCGACCACGGCGGTCTTCGCGTTGATCATGCAGTCGACCTGATCGTCGTTGTTCGCCGACGTGCACTGATTGATGCAGTGGTCGACGCCATTTTCGAGCAGGCTCGAGAACGCGCCGAGCCGCTTGCGCCGGTGCGCGTCACGCTCGGCCTCGGGCAGCGCGGCGATCTCGAGGTCGATCTTCTTCCAGTAGACGAGCGTTCCGTAGTTGCGGCACGCCTGCTCGCACTTGTTCCGGTCGCCCTTGCAGGCGGCGAGGACCAGGCAGATCACGAGGAGGTAGCGCATGTCGGGGGCGTACCATGACCGACGGAGTCCCGCGATGAGCTACGCTGCGACCATGCGTCGCGCGGCGTGTGGCCTCGTGATCGCGGCAGCCCTGGCCGGGTCCGCGCACGCGGGGCCGTGGACCGTGACCGCCGAGGGCGGCGGCGAAGCCGACACCAATGTCGAGCGTGTCGAGACCGGCCCCGGACTCGAGACCCAGCGGGTGGCCGCGGGCGTGCTCCGGCTCGGAGTCAAGATCGATCGCCGCGCCAAGGCGCTCGGCGGTGCGTATGCGTTCGTCGTCGGTGCGCTGAGCCGGATCGTCACCGAGCCGACCGCGTCGCGCGAGAACGTCACGCTGTTCACCGGAGAGCTGCGCTACCTGCGGGCCGTCGAACCACGCCACGTGTCGTTCGGCCTCGGCCTGATCGCCGCCGA
>JAYUYE010000524.1:0-4198 GCA_043752985.1 Myxococcales bacterium | reverse complement strand
GGCTTCTTCGGAGCTGGCTTGACGGCCGGCTTCTTGGCAGCGGCCTTCACCGGGGCAGCTTTGGCCGGGGCAGCGCTCTTGGCCGGAGCGGCACCCTTGGCGGGCGCCGGGCCCTTCGCCGGGGCAGCGCCCTTGGCGGGGACAGCACTCTTCGCCGGAGCTGCAGCCTTGGCCGGAGCCGCAACGGCAGCGGCCTTGACGGGAGGAGCCACCTTGGCGGGAGGAGCCACCTTCGCGGGAGGAGCAGCCTTGGGGGCCTTGCCCTTGTTCTGCTTGGCCTCGGCCTTGAGCTTCTTGTTGCGCTCGTCGGCGGTCTTGGACGCTTCGTCCATTCGCATGTGAGCCGCAGACCGAGCGCGAGCGACAGCCGCCTCGACCTCGGCCTTGCTACGCACCGTCATCGGAGCGGCGGTGGCCTCGCTCGGCTTCTTGGCGCGCTTCTTCTTCTTGGCTTCGCGCGGGACCGGGATCTCGCTGATGTCCGGCATCCGCGAGGCGAGATCGCCGCGGTTGTGGACCAGGATCCTGGAGCCGCCGTCCCGGAAGATGACCTCGACCTTGTTGTCGGGGAGCAGCTCGATCACGAAGCCAATATCGAACACCGGGTGGTGAACGACGTCGCCCTCCTCGTACGCATCGCGAATCGAGTAGGGCCGGCAGTTCGCAAGGTCGCCCTCGGTGGCGCGACCCATTGCGTCTTCCCAGGTCGCTCGTTTGGCGGTGGTCTTCTTGACGGCGCCGTCCCCGGCCTCGCCTTCACCATCGCCACGGGGCTTGCGGTAGGCGTGAACCTCGCCGCAGACGACGCACTGCACGCGCCGCACCTCGTCTTCGTACATGCTGATGATGGTGTGAGTCGTGTCCGTCTTGCAGCGTGGAGACGGGCAATATGCCTCTGTCTCAGCACCCACCTCAGCCGCGTCTTCTTCGAAGATGGAATCCATCGATGCCTCTTCTGGAGCCTAACTAACCGTAACCACAACCAATCCGGGACTCCGGATTGACATATATGGTAGTCAGCCGTCTAACACGTATTCCTGTGGGCTAGCAACCTAACGGACTTACTAGTGTTATGGAACGGGGAGGATTTACCCGTCGTGCGTCGCGTCCTTCTCCTGAACGCCTTGATCTTCGCGGTGTTGGCCGCGGCGGTCGCGCTCGCATATTACGGATACAGCTACACGAGCGAGGTCTCGTCGCGCGAACGCGAGCTCGCGCTGATGCAGGACCTCGCGGAAGAGAAGGTCCTCAACATCGAGTCGCTGATCGATGACGCGGACACCAAGCTCCTGCGCGAGGTCCACCTCGAACGGCTCGCCGACCTCGACCAGCTGGTCCGACCGACCGGCGCGGCCGTGGCCAGCGTGTTCGTGATCGACGACCAGCTGCAGCTGCTCCCGGGCGGCTACTGGTCGAATCGACCCTCGAAGGAGGGCGACGAGCTCAAGAAGTACTTCTTCGCGCGGATCCTCCCCGAGCTACCGCTCCAGAAGGGGGCACTCGGGGTCCGCTACCACCAGTTCCTGCGCGAGAAGAGCCAGCCCGGCCAGCCGCCCGGTCGCTGGTACCTGTTCTCGTTCATGCGCCGGATGGCGGGCGATCGAACGTTCTACGTCGTGATCGAGGACGATCCGATCCACCTGGTCGGGCGGTTGTTTCCGCAGTTCTTCGCGATCACGAACAGCCCGCGCCTCTACCAGGTCGTCGACGAGCTCGGCCAGCTCGTGTTCGGCGCCCCGTTCGCCGAGATGGGTGAGGATCTCGTGGTCGAGCGACCGTTCTTGCTGACGGTCGACGGCTGGGTGCTGCGGGCGACCCAGAAAGACATCGCCGACGAGAGTGCGGTGAAGCGCAAGAAGCTCGTCGACTCGATCCTGATCGGCGGCGCGATGACGGTGATCCTCGCGGGCCTCGGCTTCCTCGGTTACGCGATCCGGCGCGAGCGCCGACTCAACGAGCTCAAGAGCGAGTTCATCTCCAACGTCTCGCACGAGCTCAAGACACCGCTGTCGATCATCTCGATGTTCGGTGAAATGCTGGCGGAAGGCCGCACGAAGAGTCCCGAGCAGGCGCACGAGTACGCCGAGATCATCTGGCGCGAGAGCGTCCGCCTCGGACGCCTGATCGACAACGTCCTCGACTTCGCGAAGATGGAGCGCGGCATGGGCGTCTACGAGTTCGGCGAGTCCGACGTCGGCGGAGTCGTCGAGCGCGCGATCGAGCTGTCGGCGCGCCGGGTCCAGAACGCCGAGATGACGCTGACCACGGAGATCGAGCCGGACCTGCCGCTGGTCGAGCTCGATGCGAACGCGTTCACGCTCGCCGTGATGAACTTGATCGACAACGCGATCAAGTACGCGGCCGACGGCAAGAAGATCGCCGTCGTGCTCAAGCGCGAGGGTGATCGCCTCGTCCTCCGCGTCGGGGATCGGGGACCCGGGATCGACCCCGACGAGCACGAGCGAATCTTCGAGCGGTTCTATCGATCCCGCGCCGTCCGGCTCAAGCCGATCCGCGGCTCCGGAATCGGGCTCGCTCTCGTTCAGCACATCGCACGTGCGCATGGCGGCGAAGCCGTCGTCGAGAGCAAGGTCGGCGAAGGAGCCACCTTCAGCATCTCGATCCCGATCGATGGTAGAAGCTAGCTCGTGACGGCCGTCGAGGAGGAAGAGACCCGCAAGCGGATCCTCGTGATCGAGGACGAGCCCGATATCGTGCGCGGGCTGCGCGACGCGCTCGAGTTCGAGGGCTTCGATGTCGAGGCCAAGGGCACCGGCGCCGAGGGCCTGATCGCCGCGATGGACTGGGCACCCGACTGCGTGCTCCTCGACCTCATGCTCCCGGACGACAACGGCTATCGCGTGTGCGAGACGCTGCGCCAGCGAGACGAGACGGTCCCGATCATCATCCTGACCGCGAAGGCGCAGGAGACCGACAAGATCCGCGGCCTCGATGCCGGCGCTGATGACTACGTCACCAAGCCGTTCTCGGTGGCCGAGCTGATCGCGAGGATCAATGCGATCTTCCGGCGCCAGGCCCGCCTGGTCTCGCACTCCGACGAGACGTTCACGATCGGAGCGTGGATGATCAACGCGCGCAAGCACACCATGACCAAGGGCCGCACGAGCAAGCGCCTGACGTTCTACGAGCTCGAGGTCCTCAAGCTCCTGCGCGAGCGCGCCGAGGAGACCGTGTCGCGCGACGAGCTGCTCGAGAAGGTGTGGGGCATCCAGGCATCACCGACGAGCCGCACCGTCGACAACTTCATCGTCAAGCTGCGTCGCAAGCTCGAAGAAGACCAGAAGAACCCGCGCCACATCCTCACGGTCTACGGGCTCGGCTACAAGCTCGTCCCTTGATCGCGGCTCCGAGCGGGCTCAGGTTGCCTTGGCGGACGCCTTGACGATCCCGTAGATCTGCTTCGCGAGCGGCTCGCTCCACGCGGAGCCCGGCGTCATGAAGCCGTCCATCGAGCGCTCGTCGTGAATGAGATAGATCGCGCCGTCCTTGTCGACGACGTGCGCCCAGTGCACCTCGGGCTGATACGTGATGCCGTTCTCCTCGGTCTTCATCTGCATCGTGTAGACAAAGCCGGTCGGCTCCTCGGAGAGGACCTTGCCGTTGATGTACCCGGTGTGCTCGACGCTCAGCGCCTTCCGGTTCGCGAGGGCGTCCGCGGGCTTGCTCACGGCAATCGCGGACACCTGGATCACGTAGTGAGGGGCAAGCGTGATGTCGACGCCGCCGTTGCCGTTCTTCTCGAGCTTGGCGTCCTTGGGCACCTTCATCGAGACGTGAACGATCGGCGACACGGTGCTGAGGTCCTTGTCGACCCAGTCGGCCTCGATGACCGCCAGCGTCGGTGCCTTCGCGGTCTCGGTGGTCTCGGTGGTCTTCGAGGCGCCGCCGCCAGACGCTGCCTTGCCAGCGGAGGCTCCCTTGTCCTTGCAGGCTGCGGCAGTGAGGGTGAGAGCCAGAGTGGTGACGAGAAACATGATGCGGTTCATGGAGGTGGGCGATTACACGAGCCGTGCCGGGCGTGCGCGACAGCGTTCTCGCGCGCTTGACGTGATCAGGCGGGTCCGCCCGCACCCGATCGCCGGTGATCGAGGTGACCCGCGGACCCAGCTCTCAGAACGGACGCGGTGCGAGGCGAGCGCCCCGCGCGATCAGGACCGCAGCACGGGTGCGGGTCACG